>JAAYRT010000049.1 GCA_012518635.1 Halanaerobiaceae bacterium
AATATCTTCTGGCCGGTCTTTATTGCCCTGCTGAGTTTCCTTGTTATCAGGCCCTATGCAGGCGGTATACACTTGCCTACCTATTTCTCCTGCCTGATAGTCACCCTGCTGGTTTTTCTCCTTATCGGCTTTATTGCTGCTAATATCCAGCCTGGCCTGGCGGCAACCATTATAGTAATTCTCTCTGTAACAATCATTGGTTCTATTTTAATCCATAAATATGCCCCGGCTGATACAAAAACCATACCAATCACCGACCCTGACTTACGCCAGGACTTAAAAAGAAAGGCTTACATAGTTCTGCTTACCTTTAGCGTTTTGGCATTTGTGGCTACTCTGCTATTTAAAGGATATCTGAATTTAGTTATAGCAGCCTGTCTGGGAATCTTCTCCCAGCTTATATCAACCCACCCGATATTTTTTTATCTGGTGGAAAGATATCTGCCTGAACACAACTAAATAAGTCCATATATTACATTTTTATATTAACATAAATAATTTTATATTGTCAATATTTTGTTTTTTTCCTTTTTCCTGCTTGTTCTCTCTTATTATTGCTATTGTTACATTTTATAGCATTTTATGCTATTGGAAAAGAGGTTTCCTGTCTAAAATTAACTATTTTTTTCTTTAAAAATTTAAAAAAATTTTATATTTATGGAAAAAATAAAACCGGGATTTTTTTGACAAAGTTCAATCAAATATCCCGGTTTTTGCTTTCATAGATTATTTATTAACTGGCTGGTCTTAATACCTCACTCAGATAAATATCCTCTATATATTTTATGGCAGCTTCCAACTGCTTGTCTCCATCATATTCCGGATCATAGGAGACCTCAACATCCGGTTGTATCCCTTTTTCATGAATATAATCACCAGATGGAGTATAATAACGGCCAGTAGTCAACTTAAGAGCAGAACCCTCACTGAGGGAAAATAAGGTCTGTACTGTCCCTTTACCAAAAGTCTTCATCCCCATTAAAACCCCTCTGCCATTATCCTTTATAGCTGCAGCAACTATTTCGGAGGCACTGGCACTACCCTGGTTTATCAATACCAGCAAGGGTAAATTACAGGTCTTAAAATCAGTATTTACTTTATAGACATCATCACTGCCAACTCGATAGCGGACAGATACTATAGTACCCTCTTCCAGGAAATTACTGGCCACATCTATTGCCTCGCTTAATAAACCGCCCGGGTTGGTCCGTAAATCAAGTATCAAGGCCTCTGCTCCCTCTGCTTCCAGCTCTTCAATGGCTATACTGACCTTTTTGCCAACATCATTGGCAAAATCGGCAATACTTATATACCCTATTTTATCAGTCTTCATCTCCCATTCCACATAGGGAATCTCTATATCCTCTCTGATGATTACAAATTCCAGGGGTTTTTCTTCCCCTTCCCTCATTATAGAGATTATGACAGTGGTTCCCGGCTCACCCCGCATTTTCTGTACGGCTTCAGCCTGGGTCATGTTTTCCGTGGATTCACCATCTATGGCTATTATCACATCACCAGGTTGTATCCCTACCCGTTCACCTGGCGTGCCTTTAATCGGCGAAACAACGGTAAGGTCCGGTTGTATGACAATACCAATACCGCCAAAATGGCCTTCGAATTCCATCTGGAACTCTTCAAATTCTTCCTCTGATAAATATGTGGTATGAACATCCAGGGTCTCTACCATTCCCTTCATGGCCCCTCTAAGAAGTTCGGCTATATCCGGCTCATCTACATAATAATATAGAATATAGCTATATAATTCATTAAAAGATTTTAAAACTGTACCGGTGTCAATTTCCTCATCTACTGCCTTGACCTGTACACTGCCAAAAATCATTACTATAACCAGAAAAAAATAAATTATCTTTTTCAATATTCTTCACCCATCCTCTTTATTCTGCCTTTATAACTACTTCTATATAATTACATGTTTTCCTGCTTTTATTTTAGTGTTTTCCCTGGCATTTTACGGAGAAAAATGAATTCAGATAAATTCTTTACCTGAGAGATAGTGAACAATCCCTGTCAATATAATTGTACTTATGAGGAAAAGGGAGAAAAATAGCAGGTCTAAGTTTAAGAGGGCCAGCCCGGAAAAATCTTTTTTATTGTAAAAATACCTGATTAGGTTTATCACCAACAATAGAGATGAAAAATTTACAGTAAATGAAGTCAGGATAAGAGGTTTACGGATATAGGCCGGGTTTGCTTTCAGTTTTTTTACCAGCTTGATCTCATTATGATTTAATTTTAAGTAACCCCTGATAAACTTAATATTTATAAAGAAAAAAAGAGTAAGAGAGAAAAATAAGTACGGAAAAAGAAACATATTATATGGATAGTGAGAATTCAGGTTTAAATAAAGGAGATAGAGGAAGGAGAGTAGGAAATGGTATATGCTCAAGGATAAAAAATAAAGGCTGCTTTTTACTGGAAGGAATATAATATGACGACAGCTTTCCTGTAAGGTAAAGATCATCTTTTCAACCATAGTAATCCTTCCTTTCCGGAAATACTTCCTTCAACCTTACCTGTCTAACATCCTTCCTCATAAATAGCTTCCGGCAACTATTGAGCAATATGATGGTCATGGAAAATTGATTTAATCTCCTTATCAGGTGGATTACTCCCTGGGTATTGAGTTCATCCAGCCCGTGAAAGGGATCCTCCAGTACTAAAACCGGCGGATAGTTTAAAATACCCTGGGCTATATTGGCCCTTACCAGCTGATGTTTTAACAGTTCTCCTGCCTTTTTTTGACTACAATGCAATAAATCTACTATATCCAGGATCCTCCTGATCATAATCTGGTGATTACGCATTTCCAGGTCTCTCACCTGCATGATATAGGCCAGGTTCTCCTCCAGGGTTCTGTCAGGTAATAATAGATTTTCTTTATGGACAAAACCCAGTAAGTTTCTGGGGGGGGTTCGGGAATAAACCCCTTTATCCAGGTACCTTATAACCCCCTTATCCGGTTTTTCCTGGCCATTGAGAAGTTTAAATAGTGTTTTTAATATCTCTTTATCCTCTTCATTTATACAGACCAGTTCCCCTGCCTTGATATACAAAGTGAAGTTTTTAATCCTGTCTTTGCATACTTTATTAAATACAATCATCTTATTCCCCCTTATTTATAGTATATATAATTTGGCTGCTAATATAAAAGAAAGCCACAGGTAAATTAAACTACCTGTGGCTTATTATTCCTGCATATTTATTTTTTCTTTAATACACTGAAACCTTCCCCCAAAACCTCATGGACATCAGAAATGGTCATGAAGGCATTCTGGTCAATATCATAGACCATACGTTTCAATCTGGTCAACTCTGACCTGGTTATTATACAATATAATATCTCTTTATCTTCATTAGTATAACCTCCAACCCCCTTCAGGATTGTAACTCCCCGGTCCAATTCCTGCAGGATTCCCTGCATTATCTCCCTGGAATGACTGGAGATGATAAAGGCTGCTTTTTTATAATTTAAACCCTCCTGGACCACATCTACAGTCTTACTGGTGATAAAAATAGTTAATACCGCATATAGGGCTACCTCTGCATTAAGTAAAATAGCAGCCAGTAATACAACAAAGCCATCTGCCAGTAATAGTCCTTTTCCCATACTGAGGTTGGTAAAATGATTTATAAGCCTGGCAATCATATCTGTTCCACCGGTGGTTCCCCTTGATAGGAAGACTATACCCACTCCAACTCCACCAATGACCCCGCCATAGATAGTTGCCAGTAATAAGTCATCGGTCAAGACAGGGACAATCTGTTGAAAAACATCAATAAAAAGAGAATAGATAACCATGCCATAGATAGTCCTGGGCCCGAAAGACAGGCCAAATGATTTGATACCGGCAAGGAATAAAGGAACATTCATTAAAAAAGTCATTATCCCAACTGGAAATCCGGTAAAGTGATAGATGATTGTTGCTAAACCGCTCAAACCCCCGGCAGCAATCCTGTTGGGTATCAAAAAAAGTGTAAGAGAAAGGGCCAACAGGGCCGACCCTACAGTTATCCCTAAATAATCCAGGAAAATTCTTTTACCTTTTTTCATAAGCGCCACCTGACCTTACTAGATTATAATAAATTCATATAAATATAAAAGTCCTGTTTAACTGAATCTCTCCTTTAAATATTGTTTTATTACCAATAATAGAAATACAGGTAAAGCCATCATCCTGCCGATTCTCTGGGGTTCCTGAATCAGCCTGTAGAGCCATTCCAGGCCTGAACGCTGCATCCACAGCGGAGCCCGCCTGACTTTTCCGGCCAGCACATCGAAGGAACCACCGACTGTCATGGCCAATTTTACATCCATCTCTTTTAAATGTTTATCCAGGAATTTTTCCTGGCGGGGTACACCCATACCTACATATAATATATCCGGTTTAAGTTTATTTAACTCAGCGAGGATTAATTCCTCCGCACCTTCAGCCAGAAAGCCATGATGGGTCCCGCTTATCTTAATCCCTGGATATCTTTCTTTAATCTTTTCACTGGCCAGTTCAACAATACCCGGTTCAGCCCCCAGCAAATAAACAGAATAGCCCTTTTTACCGGCCAGGGCCAGGGTCTCCTGCATCAGGTCAAAACCGGCCACCCTTTCCGGAACTGGATTTCTTAATATGCGGGAAGCCAACACCACCCCTGCTCCATCGGGTACACTTAAGTCCGCCCTATTGAGAATCCTGGCCAGCTCCCCATCCTTCCGGGCTGTCACAATCATCTCGGAATTAGGGGTAACTACCAGGCCCTTCTTGCCATCCTGTATCAGGCTGTCTATAAAATTAACAGCTTCCTGCATATTATATTTATTAATTCTAATACCAAGTATCTCCACATAATCAGTCATTTCGAATTACTCCTTTAAGCAGTTCCTCTGCACTAATTACAGCAGCCCTGGCAAACAAATCTGTTCTGTGCTGCAGGACTGTTCTAAAATCACTGGAATGGGTATAAACTGATGAGATAACCCGGTACAATTCCCCGGCATCCAGTTTTTCCATTTTTACACCACTATTTATCCCCATCATCTGAAGAAAACCCTCTACCTTTGGGTCATATTCCAGGCCTACAAAAGGTATTTGGGCCAATGCTGCAAAAATCAGTGAATGTAACCTGACTCCCAGAAAGATATCTATCTCCCGATATTTTTCAAGCATCTCCAGTGTAGCAGTATAGGTTTCCAGCAAAACCTCCCCATTGTAATCGTTTTGCTGAAAATCTGCCAGTAGTTTTTCCTGCAATTCCCTGCCGGGTTCCAGGTCTTCACCGGCATGGAAAGGAAGAATAAGGATATCTGCCTCTATTTCCCGGGCAAATTTGCCCAGGGCCAGGGAGAGACTGTCCAGATAGGTATTATCTCCCCAGGGCCTTACGGAAACACCAATTAGAGGCCTTTCTTTTTTGTTATCCCTTTCCTTATCTTCCTGAAAGAGTCCCTTTAAGACAAAAACCGGATCAACGGTCAATTTCACCTTCTCTTCCTCTATACCCCATTCAAGCAGGAGTTTCCTGGACATGGGGTCCCGCACAGATATATAATCAGCCCGGCCCATCACCCACTTGATCAGGCGCCGGTAAAATCTGTTTTTGACCGGTCCAATCCCCTGGGCATAAAAGGCTGTCCTTGTGCCCATTAATTGAGCCAGCAGTACCTGGCCAAGATAAAAGGGAATGCTTTTTAAGCCAGTAACATCCTGGAGGAGGCTTCCGCCGCCACTGACAAAAAGATCACAGTCCCTGAGTTCTTTGATCAGGGCTGCTATATTCGTTCTCTTTATGGCAGATAGCTGGTATTTCTCCCTGGTCCGGGCAGGATTGCCGGAAAGGGCCAATAAATCAACCTCTGGTTCTATACTCCTGAAAGCCCCAATCATAGATAGCAAGATTGCCTCATCACCAATATTATCAAAGCCAAAATAACCGGATAAAATTAGCTTAGCCAGGATAATCACCTCTATGTTTTTCCACTTTAGCAACTATATAATTAACTACACCCAATAAGGTAAACCCGATAAGCATACCCAGCCAGATGCCATGGAAGGTCCTGATCAGGGACACCAGAAGCGGAGTATGGGCATGGGAAAAGGTATTTAAGATATTAATCTGCCCGATTGAAGCAAGGATAATGAACGGATAAAAATACAGTTTCGCCCTGAACCTGCCTCTCAAACCCAGGGCCAGAATCAACAAGGGATGCCCAATAAGGAACTCTTTGAACCTGGGCCGGATGTAGAGGATCTTTTCCAACAGATCCCTGAAGAAAACCTCCAGGCCGCTTACAGGGATAATAAAATTATTACCTGTCCTGCCAATATAAACCAGTCCTCCCAGAGCCAGTAAGGCAAGTAAGAGCAGATGTTTTACCTTAATCTCCAGTTCCAGGAAACCTTTAACCATACTGCAAAGATTCCTGTTGTTTCCTTTCAGATATTCCTGCAGAAAATAGATAGACACAAAAAACAAGGGCAGTATAAAGGATAATTTAACCCCGGTAAACTGATCCACATATAGCATGAAACTGATATGGGCCAGGCTGGCGGCAAGGAAAACAACCCCCAGTAAAGAGATTAAACAGGCCTTTATGAACCTGTATAGATATTTGTCACTCCCATCAGCCAGCAGCTGGCTAATGATGGCCAGGGAAGGAAATACCACTGCACTGCCCAGGGCCAGGATTTTACGCAGGAAAATCTCCCTGCCAATCAGTAAGAGACCCAGTTCTGCCAGAAGCCCCAGTGCCAGGAGCAAATAATTATACCTGGCATAGCTTTCCGGTAAGAGGTAATTCAGCAAAAGTACTCCTCCGGTGATTATCCCCATACCGGTCAGGACTAAAAGAATAGCTGAACTCTTAAATTTTTCATAGCTGACAGAGGCACCTGGTTTAAATCCTGCATTTTCCAGTGTTTTTGCCAGTTCATTGATATAAGCAAGGGTTCTTTCTTCAGCAGATTTACCAACCTCATCATTTAAAAATGGTTTCAAATATAATAATCTGACATTCCTCTCCCTTGCTGCCCTCAAATAACGCTCTATAATCCTGTCAACAGTATAATTTGCCCTTTTATCCATCTCCTGCTGCTGAATACTATGTACCCTCAATAAATTGAATTCAAGAAGATGGGCCAAAGATACGGCACCATTCTGTTTTGCAATAAATGGTTCTATCATGCCGAAACAAATACCATTATCCAGCATTGTTTGTGCTGTCTTCGCCAGGCCTTTATTCCCATTTTCTCCGTAACCAGTTACCTCGCTGCCGGCAAAAATCACCAGCTCTGGAGACATTTCAGCCATTAACTCCCGGTAGTAATCATTGGTAAGCTGATGATTATAAAACCTGGGTATTGGCTTTAAACCACTGGCACGTATACTGGCGAGTACTTCTTTATCAAAGCCCAGGCTCAAATGCGAAAATTTGGAATCCCATTTGGCAAAAAAGATTATTATTTCTTCTCCGGCCAGCTGATACTCAAGCTCATAGTTGCCGGCTATATGCTCAACCCCTGGCAGAAATTTCTTATCTATTATTAAAAAGGCAGACTCCTCTGTAAATGGAAAAGAATCCAGCAAGGGATTAATCTCTCCAGTTATCAGGGAGTATTTCTGTAAATCGGCCCCTGTTATCAGTTTCCCCTCCCTGTTATTGATTAAATCCACTATACGCTCAGGATAAACCGCAACAGCAGTCAGGCCATTTTCCTTCAGCTTCCTTAGATATTCTGTCTCCTCTACCTCCAGAAGACTCAGGGAATCATAATCAAGTATCAGTTCAACACCTTTTACACCTTCCTCAACCCTGTATCTACTGTAAATAGCCAACAGAGATGATAGGAAGGCCAGTAGAAACAGCAGGATAAAAATTTTCTTCTTCATTTTTCCTCCTCACCTATTCTCCCCCATGCAATATAGCATACCCGGAGTATAATTTGATCTCATTTAAGGCCAGTGGAATATTTAACTCTTCCAGATCAAAAGAAAAATCCAGGCCTTCTATATAAGCCTTCAGGAGATTTACCGGAATATTTATATTCTCTACCCTGAAATTATCCGGAATAAAATAAACCTCCCGCTGATCACTTACAGCAAGATTGCCACTGAGCTGAACATCCAGCAGCATTTCAAAGATGCTGATTCTACCTTCCAGTGCAACCTGTTCTGGCTCTATCTGAAACTGGAAAGCCTCCAATTCAGGGAATTTAGCCTGGATATAGTCATTGATAGCCTCTGCAGTAATTACAGCCTCCAGACCCGTATTCAGCCCGGTAAAACCATCTTCTTTCAGGAGGATATCCCGGTATTGAAGGTCCAGTTTGTCCAGGTAGAGATTATCAATTGACAGGCCCTCAATCTCAATATAAGCCCGGTCAATCTTCCCCCTTAACATCTTTATGGCCGGGAAAGATCTTATCTTTATATTCATATATGCTATATCATCAGCCTCTTTGCGTAGATAATCCTTCAACATATTGGCCATTAGGGCCGGGAGAAAAAACTCCAGGCCCAGGATAAAAAGAATTAGCAGGGCTAGAATCAAATAGATAAACCTATTCCTTCTGGCCATCATTACTGCTCCCCTTTCTCAGCAGAATTCTGCTGTGACAGGAGATAGGCTTCTATAAAATCATCCAGGTAACCATCCATTACCTTCCTGACATTACCCTCTTCCATATTGGTTCTATGGTCCTTGATCATATTATAGGGGTGGAAAACATAAGAACGGATCTGATTACCCCAGGCTATCTCCTTATATTCTCCCTTTAATTCCTCTATTTTCTCCGCCTGTTCCCGCTCCATCAACTCAATCAGGCGGGATTTTAAAATGGTCATGGCCATCTGCCTGTTTTTGTGTTGAGAGCGGTCATTCTGGCATTGGACGACTATACCTGTAGGGATATGGGTTATCCGGACAGCAGAATCTGTCTTGTTAACATGCTGGCCGCCAGCACCGCTGGCCCGGTATGTCTCGATTTTAAGATCCTTTGGTTCTATCTCAACCTCTATATTCTCCTCAATCTCAGGCATTACATCCACAGAAGCAAAGGAAGTATGCCTTCTGCCAGAAGCATCAAAAGGAGAAATCCTCACCATACGGTGGACACCCCTTTCCCCTTTCAAATAACCATAGGCATAATCCCCTTCAATCAGGAGTGTTACACTCTTGATTCCTGCTTCATCACCGGCCTGAAAATCAAGGGTACTTACCTCATAACCATTGCTTTCCGCCCAACGGGTATACATCCTCAGGAGTATCTCAGCCCAATCCTGGGACTCTGTTCCTCCAGCTCCCGGATGAATGGACAGAATGGCATTAAAGGAATCATATTTGCCACTTAACTTTAGCTTAAATTCCATCCTCTCCAGCTTCTTTTCCAGTTCTGCCAGGTTATTGTTATATTCATCCTCCAGGAGAGAATCATCTCCCTCCTCCCTGGCCAGCTCTTCCATCACTTCCAGTTCCTCCAGGGCCTCATAGAGGGAATACAGGGAGTTTATCCTGTCTTTCACCTGTTTTACTTTTCTGGAAACCTTCTGGGCCTCCTCCTGGTCATTCCAGAAATCAGGGGCACCCATTATCTCTTCCAGTTCCTCTTTTTCCTTTATAAGACCAGCCAGGTCAAAGTACATCACTCAAATCATTTATTCTCTTTCTTAAATCCCTTAATTTTTCACTATAATTATTATTAGTCATTGGTAATCCTCCTTTTCTATTTACCTTCCACAACACTTCTTATATTTTTTCCCGCTGCCACAGGGGCAGGGCTCATTTCTCCCGATTTTTTCTGGTTTAACGATAGGCTGTGCTTTTACCTCTCCTCCGGCCTGGTTTGTCCTCAGCTGGCTCCTTTCCATCTGGCTTCTTTCCTGCTGATACTTAAGGTTTTGTTCAGCAATGGGATCCAGACTTATAGAATCCTTCCGCAGCTGAATCCGGAAGAGACTTATCAGGACATCTTCCCGGATTGAACTGGTCATCTCGTTAAACATATCATAGGACTCAAATTTATATTCTGTCAGCGGATCCCGCTGGCCATAGGCACGTAAACCAATCCCCTGTTTTAACTCATCCATATTATCCAGGTGGTTCATCCACTTCCGGTCAATGGTCCGCAAAGTAACAAATTTACAGAGATCCAGCATCAGCTCTTTACCCAGGCTTTCCTCTTTCTCCTCATAGCTTTGCACACCCAACCTGTAGAGTTTATCACTGATTTCTTCCCTGCTTAAATCCTCTATATCCGCAGGCTTTATTTTTTTACTCAAATTATATTGTTCAAAATATTTCAGGAGCCCCTGTAAATCCCATTCTTCCCGGTGGAGATCTTTAGAGAGATAAAGATCAACTACATCTTCAACAACCCTCTGGTACATGCCGAGAATAATATCCTTAAGATCACCGGCAAAAAGAACTTCCTGCCTCTGTTTATATATTATCTCTCTCTGTTTATTCATTATATCATCATACTGGAGCAGGCTTTTCCTGATTTCAAAATTACGCCCTTCCACCCTTTTCTGGGCCCTCTCCAGTGATTTGTTGATCAGGGAATGCTCGATGGGCTGCCCATCTTCCATGCCCAATCTATTCATCAGGCCGCTGATATTCTCTGAACCAAACAGGCGCAGCAGATCATCTTCCAGTGAGACAAAGAATTGGGAAACACCCGGATCCCCCTGCCGGCCGGAACGGCCCCTTAACTGGTTGTCAATCCGGCGGCTCTCATGCCGCTCTGTTCCCAATACAAACAGGCCGCCTAACTCTCTCACACCAGGGCCCAGTACTATGTCTGTACCCCGGCCAGCCATATTGGTAGCAATGGTAACCTTGCCGCGCTGGCCAGCCTCCTTAATGATATCCGCTTCCTTCTCATGGTTCTTGGCATTAAGCACATTATGGGGAATACCCATTTTCTTCAAACTATTGCTTAATTCCTCGGATTTATCGATATCAACTGTACCCACCAGGACCGGCTGGCCCTTCTCATATAGTTCCTTTACCTTCTCTGCCACTGCCTTGAATTTCTGTTTTTCGGTGGCAAAGATCAAATCAGGCCTATCTTCCCTTATCATCGGTTTATTGGTAGGAATAACGACTACATCCATACCATAGATTTTGATAAATTCCTCTTCCTCAGTAGCAGCAGTACCGGTCATTCCGGCCAGTTTGTTATACATCCTGAAATAGTTCTGGTAGGTGACACTGGCAAAGGTCTGGCTCTCTTTATGTACAACTACCCCTTCCTTTGCCTCAATAGCCTGGTGGAGACCCTCACTATAACGTCTACCCTCCATAACCCGGCCGGTAAATTCATCAACTATCTTGATTTCTCCATCCTGAACTATGTAATCCCTGTCCTTTTTCATCAGGGTATGAGCCCTTAAAGATTGATTCAACTGGTGGACAAGCTGGAAATGTTCATCATCAAAAAGATTTTCAATGCCCAGCATATTCTCAATACGGTGGATACCCTCTTCGGTAAAGTGGGCAGTCTTATTTCTCTCATCTACTTCATAATCCCGGCCATTGACTAACCGTGGAACCACCCGGTTGAGCTTAACATAATCCCTGGTCGCCTCCTGCACAGGCCCGGATATGATCAAAGGGGTCCTGGCTTCATCGATCAGGATACTGTCAACCTCATCCAGGATAGCATAATTTAATTCCCGCTGGACCACATCTTCTGGTCTCAGGGCCATATTATCCCGCAGATAATCAAAGCCAAATTCATTATTCGTACCATAGGTAATATCAGCCTTATAGGCCTCTCTTCTTTCCTCAGGAGTCATACCACTAAGGATAACTCCCACTGATAATCCCAGAAAACGATAAATCTGGCCCATCCACTCACTATCACGTTTAGCCAGATAATCATTAACTGTAACTACATGGACACCTTTTCCTGTTAAAGCATTCAAGTAGGCAGGCAGAGTAGCAACAAGGGTCTTTCCTTCCCCTGTCCTCATCTCGGCAATCCTGCCCTGGTGTAAAATAATTCCCCCCATTAACTGGACATCAAAATGACGAAATTTCTCTTCGGTAGACCTTTGTGCAGCTTCCCTGACAACTGCAAAGGCCTCTGGCAATATATCATCGAGGGTTTCTCCCCTGGATAATCTCTCCTTAAACTCCAAAGTTTTATCCCTTAGCTGCTGGTCACTCAATTTTTGTATCTCTGGTTCCAGGGCATTAATCTTTTCTACTATCGGCATAATTCTTTCTAGCTCTCTGGTGTTGGAATCCTTAAAAAACCTTTTAAAAAAATTAAACATCTTCTCCTCACCCTCATCTTTTATTTCTTGCAGCCAGTCTGAAACAACCAGTCTTAACCCCCGTCTTCCAACTGGAGATTTCATTAAAAATGTCAGGATATTTAGCTTCCTGACATTTACAAATAAAACCTTTTATCCAGTTTTCATTATAGCACTAAATATTAAAATTCTCAATTAATTAAAATACTTATCCGGGTCTTCAATTTTTTATCCATCACCAAAACCCTTTCATTAATATTTTACCATTCTGCCCGGCTCATATCAACATGTTTTCTATATTATACCATTATTTTACTGCAATATCAAACATATGTTTCCTCTCGTAATATAAAAATAATTTATACTGGTAAAATTGTTAAAAAAAGGAGAATTACCATTAAAGTATAATTATATAATTTGAGATGGTTAAATTGGATAAAAATAAAAATAGAATTGAAATTCCACAGGACAGGGACTCTTATTTAGGTACCTTGAACAGGACCTGGATTGATAAAATAAACAAAAAAGTAGGACGTTATTTCCCTGAAGAAAAATATGAACAGGTAGTATATATACATAAACTTAGCCGGGAACTGGCTGCAAATGATATACCTGTACAAAGGCCTCTATGTGAGCCTGTACCTGTAAATAATCTGATAGTCGCTTATTATCAATACTGTAAGAATGATCCTGGTGATTTCAAGGGCGGCTGGTATGTACCAGAAGAAACACCACAAAGAATATCCAATGCAGCTAAAACCTTTGCAGAATTTCAGAAGGTTGTAAAAAGATCTAAGAGGACCTGAAAAGCCTCTGGACTTTCCTTACTGTAATTCATTAGACTGGATCCTAGAACCATCCCCTCTGGAAAAATTACTCGGTGAAATATATATAAAATACAAATCAAATAAAGAATATAGAAATAAGGGCATAGAGGAATATGAAAAAATGGTGGCTGATTTAATAGATAAAGCAATACCAATAATTGAAGAATCCGCCTGGGGGCTCTGTCATGGTGATTTTCATTCAGGAAATACTATTTTTCAGGGTGAAGAAATAAA
>JAAYRT010000050.1 GCA_012518635.1 Halanaerobiaceae bacterium
ATCTTTTCCAATTCTTCTCTTATCTTTTCATCCATTTCTTCATCAATTACATCCAATTCGATCCCACCAATATCAAAATCCTGTACGGTATTATCAAGAAGGTCACTGACATCACAGGTTATGCTCTCAATGGACAATTCTGGAAACTCTAAATTTACTTCAACAAATCCTTCTATATCTTCAGCTACTGCAGCCACCAATATATTACCTGAAGTAAACTCCAGGGAGTCTATAAGGTCATACCCTTCCCTATTCTCGATAGATATAACATAAGAACCCTTCTTAACCCTATCATCAAAAAAACAGAGTTCTATTTCCTGAATATCCACCTCTCCCTGCAGGGTAATTTTAACCAGGCTTGACCCCAATGTTATGTTGGTAAATCCAGTATCAAAGCTAATTTCTCCAAATTTATCCGGGTCAAAAATAAAATCAGGCAGGAGAGGAACTGTTATTACACTATCAGTAAGTCTTATCTTGTCCAGTTCTGCTCCCAGATCAAAGGCAGCACTATCCCCACTTTCCAGGTTTATCCTGATACCTTCTTCCAGATTGACATCTTCACCCAATAAATCATGTACCGTTAGCCTGTCTTCCTCACTTCCCTTTTTAATAGGAATCTTTGCTGTCACATCTCAGGAAGGACCAATTCCTCCCTGAGGATTAGTGCAGGCCGTTAATAATAAGGGGAGTATTAAAAATAACAGAAAAAACATCTTCTTCCTCATCTTACTCACTCCTTTATGCTCTTCATGTCTATTTTAAAGGATAAATCAATCCCTTAAGACAAATGATACTAATAAAAACCAAAGAAAGGCCAGGTGAACATATTGGCTGATTTAATGACAAGAGAAAAATACATGGATGCCTGCCGCTACCGGATGAGAGAGACCTTTGAAAACCTTCTGGAAATCTGGGACCCCTGCTATGATGAGAAGTTGGTCACCCTGCATAATATTGAAAAAACCCTGGACATTTTAGAAAATACCATCGATGAACTTCATTATTTCAAAGAAAAAATATTCACCAGAGAAACAGAAAAGATATAAAAAAGATGCCCCTTTTCAAAGGGGCCCTGTTCAGCTAAAAATCCATACTGGCTGATAATAGTCCGATTATTTCACCATTTCCTCTCTTGTTTTTACCCAGGGCCAGATCCAGCTTAAAACCAGTCAAATTGAGCCCCAGTCCAAAAGTATTCAAATCCACATCTGCTCCCTTTGCTTTCCCAGCCCGTATACTGAGGGCATTAAATAAAAGGTTTTTCTCCAAGCCCAGATGCAGGACCTGTTCTTCTTCACCGGCAAGGAAATTATCCAGATCTGCAGCCAGGGTCAAATCTACAATCGGAATCCGGAGGGCTGCTCCAAGCCGGAACTTTGATTCAATATATTTAGTAAACCTATATGATGAATCTATGACCTGATAATCCCACTCACCACCTGTTGGCTGATATTTCCTTTCCTCACCCTCTAAATCAGGAACAACAGCCAGGGCATCTTCCACTACAAAGGCAATACGCAGGTTATCAGTAAACTTGGCCAGAATCCCCAGATCCAGGCTAAAGGCATTTCCCTTGGCTGTAGCCAGGAGATTATCAGTCAAATCATAGTCCTTCCTCTCTATATTCATATATTTAAGATTTACTCCATAATAAAGGGCAGCCAGCTCAAAAGGCGGATCTAACAATTGTTTTCCATAACTCAGGATACCCTCATTAATCTTCTCACTATAGTATTCGTCCTCAGCAGGATTTATAGAAAAATCCTGCTTCATCCTGTAGGCCAGCCCAAAAGAACTTATCCTTGACCCCACAAAAAGCTGGGTGCTGCCACCAGCACTATCCTCAATCCTTCCGGCAAAGTCCTTCACATCCTCATAATCGCTATCTTCCAAAAGATCCATCAGTTCTTTCAGATACTCTGGATTATATATGCTTATCCCGGTATTTACACCCAGGCCCAGGGCACCTGTATTGGCTATACTGGCTGGATTGTACAGGATTGCCTCTAAATCATCTGCTATTGCCGAAAAAGCCCCACCCATACCCAGTGAACGGGCTGTCAACTCATAGGCTCTTGCTCCGCCATTAAGTAAAAACAATAAAAAAATGAAGACTACAAGTACAAAACTGCTGTGAATATTTTTCCTTCTCATAGAATCCTCCTTCGGTTTTTTCTCAATGAAGTACACCTTTCTCAATCAATTTCAAGGCTATGTCAACTATCTCCGGATCAAACTGCTTACCCCGGTTATCTATCAACTCCTGAATGGCAATCTCTCTGGAAAGCCTCTTACGGTAAACCCGGTCGCTACGCATGGTATCCCAGGCATCAGCCAGGGCAATAATCCGGGCTACTTCCGGTATCTCCCCTGCCTTCAGGGCATCAGGATAGCCATTTCCATCCCATCTTTCATGATGATGACGTACATAAAGGGCAACCTCTTTTAATTCCTCTGAATTAACCAGGACCTCATAACCCCAGATACTATGTTTCTTGATCTCTTCATATTCTTCTGCCGTTAAAACACCCTTTTTATTGAGTATCCTTTTACTGATCAATATTTTTCCTATATCATGAACCAGGCCTGCCCATTCAATATCCTTTATTTCTTCATTAGAATAACCCATCTCCCGGGCCAGTAGTGTTGAAATCCTGGCTACATTCTCGGAGTGACCTTTGGTATAGCTATCATGAATCTCCAACATGTTGATTATAGCCAGTATTATCTCCAGTTGAAACTTCTCATGCATGGTGTTATAACTCTGCATGGTCAAAAAAGCTGAAGCCAGATTGCCAAAGGCTTTAATTGTCTCTATCGACTGCCTGCTGAAACTCCTTTTCTTTTCAGCCGCAATATCATAATTGATGGCCCCGGCCAGATCCGGGCCGTCAAATAATTTTACCGTAATGAGGGAACTGATGGGTCTTATACCATCTGTTAAAGCCTTCAGCAATTTATAATAATCCTTACTGTCCTTATACTCTTCTACATTCTCAATATAAACCACATCATCCAGATTCTTATAATAATCCGGGTCAAAGTCTATCCTCTTGATTTCCTTTAGATTATATCCAATCGCATCAAGCCATTTGATACGATCGTTTTCTACAACAAAGACTGTTCCATAATCTGCTTCAGGGATTAACTTCCTGGCTACATGGAATATCTCTTTCAGGAAGCTCTCTTTATCATAAATAACATCACCTGAAAGCCTGGTCACAACACTGATAACATTATTCAGGTTTTCTGCCAGTACAGAAGTCTCCTGATAGGATTTCTCCAGCTCTTCATTAACCTTCTTTAACTTCTGAAAGGAGTCACTAAGTTCAGCAGTCATCTCCTGATAACTGGCCAAAAGCATATTAATCTCTTTGATATCAGTCCTCTCCAGCTTCTTATCTATTGAAATCAAATCTTCATGGCGGCTGACCAGGTTGCTCATATTTTCTGCCAGGTTGATAAAGGGAGAAATCAGCTCCCTGGATAAGCGTTTATTGACCAGAAATATGGTCAGAAACGCCAGAAACAGAATAGTAAAGATAACCAGATGAATATTTTTGATTAATACAGCAAAATTTTCCGAGTAATCTATCAGCAATTTGATATAATATCCAGAATCTCCGGCTCCTTCCCGGTTATCCAAACGTAGATAATAACTAAAAACATGCCTGTCCAATTTCACCCGGTAGCTATCTCCCGGCTCAGCAAGCCCCCTGAGAATATCACTATCTTCCCCTATAGGAGCCCGGTCAAAACCTCTGGCAGGTAATTCAGGACTGGAGTAGACAAAAAGATCTGTTACAAACGGAAAGTTTTCCTGGATGAGAGAAACTTCCCTGGAAAAATCACTGCTGTTACTTATCTGCTTCAGGGAAGAAAAAATTATATTATGGGTCACATCATTGATATATTTTTCTGTAATCCTCTCCAGAAAAACATCTATCAGAAAAAACACTACTACCAGTACTACAACTGCCATTACAGCAAACAAACTGAACATTTTCCGATTGATATAGGCATTTAGAGAACGTTCATTCAATTTTCTGCACCCCATCTCCGGCAAAAGAATCTGCTAAAATTTATTCACTTATTAATCAGCCAAAAGTTCTGTTAAATAATCTTTGAATTCAGCTCCTAAATCATCCCTTCTCAGGGCAAACTCAACAGTTGCCTGCAGAAAACCTAACTTATTGCCAACATCATATCTCTTTCCTGCAAAAACATAGGCATACATTGGATCATTTTGGGCTAATTCTTTCAGGGCATCAGTTAACTGTATCTCATTATTTCTGCCAGGCTTAGTCCTTTCCAGAATAGGAAAAATATCAGGTGTAATAATATATCTGCCCAGGATTGCCAGATTGGAAGGGGCCTCTTCTAAAGCAGGCTTTTCCACCAAATCCTCTACCAGAAA
>JAAYRT010000157.1 GCA_012518635.1 Halanaerobiaceae bacterium
AGCGGTAATATTTTTACTGTCCTGTAATCTGGGTGAGGTTGTATCCATCTTCCTTTCCATACTATTTTCCTGGCCGGTTCCCTTATTGCCGACCCAGATCCTCTGGGTTAACCTGATTACCGACTCCCTACCGGCCATAGCCCTGGGTATTGATCCCGGGGATAAGGATGTAATGAACAAGAAACCAAGGGACCCCGAAGAAAGCTTTTTCGCCGGCGGGGCGGCTTTAAGGGCGGTAATTGGCGGGTTTTTGATAGGATTACTGACCCTGGCTGTTTTTTATTATGGTATAAAGGATTATGGATTCAGGAACATACCGGCAGATGTGTTAGGCCATGCCCGGACCATGTCCTTTGTTGTCCTGGCTCTTTCCCAGCTCTTTTATTCCTTATCGATGCGGAATTTCGATAAATCCATTTTCAAAATCGGGCTTTTTACCAATAAATATCTGCTTGGAGCCATTTTGCTTGGTATAGTCTTACAGGCCGGGCTGATTTCCATTCCATTCCTGGCCAGGGCCTTTAGTCTATATAGTTTAAGCCTGCAGGATTGGGGCCTGCTCATTATACTCGCTTTAATCCCGATGTTAATAAATGAACTGATCAAGAAGATCATAAAAGAAAAAGTTAATGTTACAACACATTAAAAAGGGAGGCTTATAATATGGAGCTGATATTTGATAATTTATTTAATCTGGAGTTGCAACAGGTAGTAATGTGGATTATTGGGGGTATCCTTATTTATCTGGCCATAAAGAAAGATATGGAGCCAACCTTACTCCTGCCCATTGGCTTTGGAGCCATATTGGTCAACTTACCCTTTTCCGGTGCCGTGACACAGGTTATCGATGGGGTAAAAGAAGTAGGGGTTCTCGATGTCCTCTTTGATGCAGGTATTGCCAATGAACTCTTCCCCCTGTTGCTTTTTATTGGTATAGGAGCAATGATTGATTTTACCCCCTTATTGACCAATCCGAAAATGTTATTCTTCGGTGCGGCAGCCCAGTTTGGTATCTTCTTTACCTTCAGCCTGGCGTCTTTACTGGGTTTTGATATCAAGGATGCTGCTTCAGTGGCTATTATTGGTGCTGCTGACGGGCCGACATCAATATTTGTGGCCAACTATTTTAATTCCAAATACCTGGGGGCAATCATAGTTGCTGCGTACTCATATATGGCACTGGTTCCCATCATCCAGCCTTTTGTAATCAGGCGGATTACAACCCGGGAAGAGCGCCTGATCAGGATGGACAACGTAAAGAGCTCAGTACCCCGGAGTGTTAAGATTTTATTCCCCATTTTTATCACCATAATAGCTGGCCTGTTTGCGCCACGTTCTGTTGCCCTGGTCGGTTTCCTGATGTTTGGTAACTTAATTAGGGAATGCGGAGCCCTGAATATTTTATCTGAAACAGCCCAGAAGGAACTGCCCAACCTGATTACCATCCTTCTCGGTATTACCGTTGCCACCAAGATGCAGGCAGAGTATTTCCTGACCAGAGAAACCCTTATGATTTTAGGGCTGGGCCTTATTGCCTTTGTCTTTGATACTGTCGGCGGTGTCCTGTTGGCTAAAATAATTAATATCTTTGCCAGAAATAAGGTTAATCCGATGGTTGGCGCCTGTGGCATCTCTGCCTTTCCCATGTCAGCTAGGGTAATCCATAAGATGGGTCTTGAAGAGGATCCCCATAATTTCCTCTTAATGCAT
>JAAYRT010000051.1 GCA_012518635.1 Halanaerobiaceae bacterium
GATGATGCCAGGGAGCATCTGGCCTACCTGGCCGCCAGGCATTATAACTATCCTTCCAGCAAACTGGAACTGATTGGGATAACCGGCACCAACGGGAAAACAACCAGCACCCACCTGCTCTACCATCTCCTTAACCACAGTAAAATAAATAAGGAAAAACCGGTTGCCGGCTTAATCGGCACGGTCAATGTAGATACCGGCAAAAGGATTATACCCGGCGAGCTAACCACTCCGGATCCGGTTACCTTGCAAAAATTCTTAAGGGAAATGCTCGATGCAGGACTTGAATATGCCTGTATGGAGGTATCCTCCCATGGGATAAAATTGAAGAGGATTGCAGAAACAGAATTTGCCGTTAAGGTAGGAACAAATCTCAGTGCAGACCACTTTGATTTACACCCGGATTTTGAGGATTATATGCAGGTAAAAAAGGAGTTTCTGGAGGAAAAGGGAACCGCCCTGGTCTTACTCAACCAGGATAATAGATACATAAACTCTTTTGGTAAAATAGCAGAAAGACAGATCAATTTCAGCATCCGGAAAACCGGTGATGTTTGTGCAAAAGACATAAAAAACTGGCAGAGAGGGTGCAGCTTTACGTACCGGTTAAACCGGCCTTTAAACAATGAAAAAACCGGGGTGACAATCAAGCCCTGTTCCTTCCCAGTAAAAACAAATCTTCCCGGTGAACACAATGTCTATAATAGTCTCATCGCCATCACCATCGCCTTATATTACAATATCCCCATTGTAACAATCCAGGACTTTTTCCTGAATTTCCAGGGAATCTGGCGGAGATTGGAATTTATCCATGATAAGGATTTCACTATAATAGATGACTGTGCCCATAACCCGGGAAGTTATGAGGCTGTATTCAACTCTGTTTTGCAGATGAGTTATAATAAATTAATTATCGTCAACTCCCTGAGGGGCAATAGGGGTACTCTGATCAATAAAAAAAATGCAGAAACCATCTGCAAATACCTGGGCCAACTGCAAGATTACTATCTCCTTAATTCTAATTGTATTGATG
Source organism: Halanaerobiaceae bacterium (assembly GCA_012518635.1). Classification (GTDB taxonomy): domain Bacteria; phylum Bacillota; class Halanaerobiia; order Halanaerobiales; family DTU029; genus DTU029. Next base: position 1,034 of record JAAYRT010000051.1, read on the forward strand.
TGGTTAAAGAGATTGATATGGTCAGCAGGGAAGAAGAAAGGATTTTCAGGGAAATCCTGAGTATACATAACATAAAAGCCGAACACTATCAGTCCCTAAAGCCGGCCCTGGAAAGGGCCCTGGACCTGGTTGAGGAAAAGGATATCATCCTTCTCCTGGGTCCTCATGCCATGGATAGGGCCGGGAAAATAATCCTGGAGATGTTATGCCAGTCCATCATCCCTGTAAAAGGCAGCTAATTTAAACTGCGCAGATAATTATTGAGGACATCCTCCACCTCTTCCCCTTTTGCCAGTCCATTGATGCCTTCTTTAATCTCTGTGGAATGGGGCAATCCTTTAAGGTACCAGGCTATATGTTTTCTCATCCGGGGAATGGCCCTTTTTTCACCAAAATAGGCAATGGCCTCCCTGAGGTGATATAAGGCCATCCTGATTCTCTCCTGAAAATCAGGCTCAGGCAAAAGTTCTCCTGTCTCCAGAAGATGGATAGCCCTTTTGAAGAGCCAGGGATTACCCAGACAACCCCTCCCGATCATCACTGCATCACAGCCAGTTTCAGCAAACATCCTCCTGACATCTTCCGGTGTAAAGATATCCCCATTGCCGATAACCGGTATAGAGACAGCCTCCTTGACCTTACTGATAATCTCCCAATCGGCCTGGCCGCTATAGAACTGTTCCCTGGTCCTGCCATGGACCGTAACTGCTGCTGCACCCATTTCCTCTCCTATCCGGGCTATCTCTACTGCATTGATATTATTTTGATCCCAGCCAGCCCTGATTTTAAAGGTCACAGGTATTTTTACTGCCTTCACTACTGCCTTGATTATCTCACCGGCCAGCCCGGGATTCTTCATTAATAAGGAACCGGAACCACTTTTTATAACCTTATTGGCCGGACAACCCATATTTATATCAAGGATATCCGGGTTAACCTTCCTTTCAACTATTCTGGACGCTTCAGCCATGATTTCAGGATCATCACCAAAGAGCTGGATGGCCATATATCCGTCTTCAGAAGAGAATTCCATCAAATCAAAGGTCTTCTCACTTCCATATACCAGACCCCTGCTACTGACCATCTCACTATAGACCAGTTCACAGCCCATCTTCCTTATTATATTACGATAGGGTAAATCTGTAACACCGGCCATGGGAGCCAGAACTATGGGTACTTTTAATTCCAGATTGCCAATCTGCATCTAAACCACCTTCTTTTCTTCCATCAGTTTTCTATCATTTTTCTGTCACCAGGCCATTTAATCTGGCTATATAATATAATCCTTCCAGGCTTAAATGGGGTTCCTTCCTGTCAATCATCTCTATCTCTGCAGCGATCAGATCCATCAAGGCTCCTGTAGCAAGGACAAAGGCTTCTTCTTTCAGCTCATCTTTCAACCTGCTGATCAGGCCTTCTACCTGTCCGATAAAACCATAAATAATTCCTGCCTGCATGCTGGCCACTGTATTTTTGCCAATAACTGTAGGAGGTTTAACCAGTTCTACCCGGGGGAGTTGTGCTGTATTGCGGAATAATGCTTCTGTGGATATCTTTATACCCGGTGCAATCACCCCTCCCAGGTAATCACCCTGGGCAGAGATCAAATCAAAGATAGTGGCTGTGCTGAAATCTACAATAATCAAAGGCTTACCGGGATATTTCTCATGTCCGGCTACTGCGTTGACAATTCTGTCAGAACCGACCTCCCGGGGATTATCCATCTTTATATTTATCCCGGTCTTTACTCCCGGACCTACCTGCAGGGTATCGATACCATAATATTTTTGAAAGACATTTTTAAGTGTAGTGCCTAAAGGCGGAACCACACTGGAAATGACAATCCCTCTTACCTTTCCAATTTCTATTTCACCGGTCCTGAACAATCCATCAAAAAATAAGCGGTATTCATCCATGGTCCTGTTTCTGGCGGTGGTAAAGGACCAGTTTTTTATTAATTGGTCATCCTGGAAGATGCCTATGCCAGTATAGATATTGCCTACATCTACGGTCAGGATCATCTAAACCCTCCTCCTTTTTTATCCTTCCGGAGCAGACCTTAAACTCACATCTCCGGCCCAGAAGCGTAATATCTCTCCTTCACTTTCCAACAGGAGTTCTCCCAGTTTCCCTATATCCAGGACCCTGCCCTGGTAAGTCCTTTCATTATCATGGATGCTGACCTCTCTGCCGATTATATCCATCCTTTCCTTCCACTCCTGGATGAGTTCTGAACCCTCATTATTCACTAAGCGTGAATAATATCTTTCAAAAGATAATATTAATTTCTCAAACAGTTCCAGCCGGTCTATCTCCTTCTTATATTCCCTCTTTAAGGAAGTGGCTATACTGCCCAGTTCTGCCGGAAATTTTTCCTGATTCACATTTATACCGATACCAACCACAGCATAGTTTATTTTACTGCTGAGGGACAGCTCTGTAAGTATACCTGCCAGCTTTTTCCCACCCAGCAGGATATCATTGGGCCATTTAATCTGCAGCTTTTTGTTACCCTGCTGACCGCCAGCTGCAAGTCCTTCTTCCAGTTCCTGCAGGGCTTCCAGTACAGCCAGGGAAGCAATGACTGTCAATAGTGGTGAATCCAGAGGCGGCAAATCCGGCCGGAGGATGATTGATAACCATAGACCCGAGCCTTTGGGGGAATACCAGTCCCTGCCCAGTCTGCCCCTGCCGGCTGTCTGTTCATCTGCCACTACCACCATACCGGAATGGCAGCCTTTACCGGCCAGTTCTTTGGCCTTCAAATTTGTAGAATCTATGCTGTCAAGGAATAATATCCCTGAACCTATTTCCCCTCTTTCTCTTTTATCCTGAATGCTGTTGCTCAATATGGCTTTCCTCAATTTTCCCATCTGCCCTGTTTCTCCCCTTTATTTTAATCAAACTTTAATCTGTTTCTAATATTGCTTTAATTGATTTTACATTTTTATTTTAATATAATCTTCATAGTAAAGCAAAGTGTAATTACTTAAAAGAAAGGAAGAATGCTGGTGATGAAAAGAAAATTTAAATATTCCAGAGTAACATCATATATTTTGATTGCTCTGGCAGCTCTTATGATCGGAATGACACTGGGAACAAGATATGAGGTTACACCATATACCCGGGCGCAGGAAATTGGCCAGGACAACTATACTACTGCAGCTGATACCATAATACCTGGTAAGAATATCTTTGCCGATATTGCTGCTAAGGTAGATGCAGGGGTAGTTCTGGTAACCTCACAGATTGAAATCCAGAGCTCAACTGACCCGATTTTCCCCTTTGATGATCCCTTCTTCAGGTTTTTCTTCGGAGACTATTTCTCTATCCCGAATCAACAGCCCCGGACCCAGGAAGGTTATGGCTCCGGTTTTATCGTCACCGAAGATGGATATGTTGTAACAA
>JAAYRT010000052.1 GCA_012518635.1 Halanaerobiaceae bacterium
ACACCTGTCTTTTCATGAACCACTTCAATGGTGGAGTTAGGATTATCCCACAAAAAACTTTTAACTTTCTGGAAATCCTCCTCTTCATTGTCAATACAGACAGGGCAGAGAACTACACCAGGCTTTTTTGCAAAAAGCCTGCCACAGTTTGGACAATTTCGGAGATCTAAGCTCATTTTAAATTTCCTCCTTAAAAAAGAAGTCAACCCAGGAGTATTTCTTACATCTAAATTCATTATATCAGTTTTTTCCATTATAAGCAATTGTATATTATCGCTTATAAGGCTTTCCCTGCCAGTTCCCTTCTCCCGGCTTCATTATAAACTGCCAGCAGTCTTCCGGCCATCTTCTCAATGGAAAGCTCCTCCGCCTTTTTTAGGGCATTTTTCTTCATCTCATTATAAAGAATTTCATTAATCAATATTTCATAAACAGCCCGGGCAAATTCATCAGCATCTTCTTCTACCAGAAAGCCATCTACACCATGCTCAACCATGGTACTGGACCCGGCAGCATTGACTGCTACCACCGGCAAACCGCCAGCCATGGCCTCCAGGGTGACAAGACCCTGGGTCTCTGTTTTTGATGGAAAAACAAAAAGACTACTCATTTTATATAATTGAACTACCTCTTCATATTTTCTCTTTCCGGTAAAAATCACCTGTTCCATAAGACCATTTTTCTGACAATAAGTCTCCAGTTTTTCTCTTTCCGGCCCATCACCGACAATAAGCAACCGGGGCCTCAATCCATATTTGTCGATTAGCCTATGATAGGCCTTTAACAGAAAGATAGGGTTCTTCTCTTCCCCCAGCCGGCTGACAAAGATAAGAATCTTTTCCTCTTCTTCTATGTTGTAAGATTTTCTTAAATATTTCAAGCCCTCTTCATCAATATCTTTAAAAGGTGTCAAATCTATCCCGGTGGATACTGCTGTAACCGGAACTTCTAGCCCCTGTTTTTCAAGTTCCTGCTTTACGTAAGTTGAAGGGGCAATGACCATATTGCAGCTGTTACAATACTCCCTGAGATAATAGTTCAAAAAAGGAGTAATTACTCCACCGGCTACAGGTACATAATGAAGGTATTTATCATATAGAGTATGAAAAGTAAAAACCAAAGGAAGTCCCAATTTACGGGCCCCGTATCTGGCCAGCCTCCCCATCAGAAAAGGTGTATGTGTATGGATAATATCCAGGTCCAGGTTCTTCATGACAGGTATAAGTTTCCGGGAAAGGGGGATTGCCAGCCTGAAATCCTTCTGGACCACTACCGGCAGTGATAAAAAACGAAAGACCCCTTCCTCCCTCTCTACAGCAGGATAGGCAGGGGCGAAAATATAGACCCTGTGCCCCTGTCTTTCCAGTTCTTTCTTAAAACGGTCTATTGAATTGACAACCCCGCTGACATAAGGGTGGTAACTATCAGTAAAAAAGGCTATATTCATGGAAACTCCTCCCGCCCTATAAAAATACCCTATTTTTCCAGAAATTGTTTCCCATGAAACAATTTTTAATCCTTTTTTCTGAAGATATTACCGATTATCGTCCTGGCACTTTTCATGGTCATTCTGAAGATACTTGGACTTTCACTAAATATCTTCTCCAGGGCCTCAATTAGATAATCTATTTCTTCCCTGGTAATGATCAAAGGTGGTTCAAAACGGATTACATTGGGATTATTCAGTGTATAGGCAGTTATGATTCCATGGTCATTTAACAGGGCACCTGCTACCATTGCAGCCAGGTAATCTTTCGACAATTTGCTGGCTCTTCCGCCAGATATTTTGTCTAAAATTCCCGCTTCGGGTTCCCTGAATTCCAGGCCGATAAGCAGTCCCCTGCCCCTTACCTCCTTGATCATATCATACTTTTCAGCCAGTTCCTGTAACCTGCCCAACAGATACTCTCCCTGTTCTGCTGCATTGGCAGCCAGATCTTTTTCAACCAGTTCATTCATGACAGCGATGGCAGCTGCTGTAGCCAGGGTATTACCGCCAAAGGTGGAGGTATGCAATAGGGCTTTATCCATTCCACCATAGGCCTTATCCCATATCTCAGCAGTAGTGACAAAGGCACCGACAGGCATTACGCCACCCCCAAGGGATTTGGCCACACAGAGAATATCCGGCACAATATTTTCATGTTCTGCTGCAAAAATCTTCCCGGTCCGTCCAAAACCGGTCTGAATTTCATCCAGGATAAAATAGACTCCATATTTGTCAC
>JAAYRT010000053.1 GCA_012518635.1 Halanaerobiaceae bacterium
AGGCAGGCCTGGCATGGTCAGAATAGGTCCGGTCAGTGGTACGACAAAACCCGCTCCAGCTGACAGGTTAACCTCCCTCACCGTAATCCTGAAACCTTCCGGCCTTCCCTTCAGGGCCGGGTTGTCAGACAGGGAGTTCTGGGTCTTGGCCATACAGACAGGTAAGTTTCCATAGCCCAGCTCCTCATACCTGTCCAGCTGCCTTTCCGCTGTACTGCTGAAATCAACACCCTCGGCTCCATAGATTTCCCGGGCAATTTTCTCAATCTTATCCCTGAGGGGCAGATCAAGTTCATAGAGGAAATTAAAATTACTCTTTTCTTCTTCCAGAAGCTTCAAGACTCCCTCGGCCAGGGCCAGCCCGCCTTCACCTCCCCTGGCCCAGACTTCTGTCAGGGCAACAGGGACACCTATCTGCCGGCATTTTTCTTCCAGGAGCTTTAACTCTCCTTCAGTGTCAGCAGGGAATCTATTGATGGCTACTATTACAGGGAGGCCAAATTTCCTTATATTCTCCACATGTTTTTCCAGGTTGGCAAATCCCTTTTCCAGAGTCGGCAGGTCTTCCCTGGCCAGGTCCTCTTTCGCCACCCCGCCATGCATCTTCAGGGCGCGTATAGTTGCCACCAGTACTGTTGCAGCCGGAGTAATTCCAGCATAGCGGCACTTGATGTTGAAAAATTTCTCCGCACCCAGGTCGGCACCAAATCCGGCTTCAGTTACCACAATCTCGCCAGTTTTCAGGGCCATCCTGGTGGCAATGATACTATTACAACCATGGGCTATATTGGCAAAGGGGCCGCCATGGACAAAGGCCGGAGTATTCTCCAGGGTCTGGACAAGATTGGGTTTCAGGGCATCCTTCAGTAGGGCAGCCATGGCTCCGGCCACCTTTAAATCCCTGACCTTCACCGGCTTACCCTCATATGTATAGGCTGGAAGGATATTATTAATCTTCTCCTTTAATTCAGTAAGGTCATTGGCCAGACACAGGATAGCCATGATCTCAGAGGCAACAGTGATTATAAACCTGTCCTGGCGCGGTATCCCATTAACATTACCGCCAAGGCCAATTACGATATCCCTCAAGGCCCGGTCATTGATATCCAGGGCCCGGGGCCAGTTAATATTGGCCGGATTTATCCCCAGTTCATTTCCCTGTTTGAGATGGTTATCGATAACTGCTGATAGTAAGTTATGGGCTGCCCCGATGGCGTGTAGATCCCCGGTAAAATGCAGATTGATATCCTCCATGGGGACTACCTGGGCATAACCGCCACCGGCAGCTCCTCCCTTCAGGCCCATTACAGGACCCAGGGAAGGCTCCCGTATTGCAACAACGGCCTTTTTGCCCAGCCTGTTCAGGGCCTGGCCCAGGCCGACGGTAACCGTAGTCTTGCCCTCACCAGCAGGTGTGGGAGTTATGGCTGTCACCAGTACCAGTTTCCCCTCTTCAGTTTCTCTTTTCTTTAAAACATCGAGGCTGACCTTGGCCTTATGCCCTCCATACAATTCGAGAACAGTCTCTGATAAACCTATTCTGGCTGCTACTTCCTTGATAGGCTGCAGCCGGGCTGATTGAGCAATCTCAATGTCTGATTTCATCAGTACACCTCCTCAGGAATACGCGACACACGACACAGAGGAACGGTTCTCCTGTGTCATTATCTCTGCAGACTTCTTTTTGCCCCCTTTATACAAAGGGCCTGTCCGGCAGGAAAGAAAACAGCACAGGAGAACTGCCTCCCTGTGTTACTCTGTGTCATTGTCTTATATAAAAAAAGCCAGCCTGGAATAACACAGGAGAACCGTCCCCTGTGTTATTTTTTAGGACTGACTTTACTTTACGGGACGATTAGATTACTCCTCTTTTTCCTCTTTCCCGTTTTCACCATCTTTAATTTCTTCCTCAGTTTCATTCTCTATTTTTTCTTCCTGGAGCCCGGTATTCAATTGGAGAACCCTCTCAGTCTTCTCTACCGGTGCAAGGGGTTCACCCTTCATCAGTTTTCTGATATCTTCAGAATCAAGGGTTTCCCGCTCAATCAAGGCTTCAACTATTTTTTCTACCTTATCAGCATTTTCCTTCAGCAGATCAACAGCTTTCTGATAACACTGATTTATTATAGTGCTTATCTCTTTGTCTACTGCCGCGGCAACCTCTTCACTGTAGTTTCTCTGCCTGGAGATATCCCTACCCAGGAAAATCTGTTCATCGTGTTTCTGGCCCAGGGTCAAAGGCCCGATTTTTTCACTCATTCCATATTCAGTTACCATAGCCCGCACCAGCCGGGTAGCCCTTTCCATATCATTCTGGGCACCGGTACTGATATCATCGAGGAAAACCTCTTCTGCGGCCCTGCCACCCAATAGGCTAACCACCCTATCCAGCAGTTCCTTTTTGGTGTGGAAGCTCCTCTCTTCCTCCGGCAAGGGGATAGTATACCCTCCCGCCCTGCCGCGGGGCACTATGGTCACTTTATGGGTACGGTGGCCATGTTCCAGGAGTTCTCCCAGGATGGCGTGGCCGGTCTCATGATAGGCCACCAGTTTCAGTTCTGTTTCTGATACCACCTTGCTCTTCTTGGCTGGACCGGCAATAACCCGGTCAATAGCATCATCAAATTCTTCCATGGTAATGGCCCTTTTGTTTCTCCTGACAGCCAGTATAGCTGCTTCATTGGCCAGGTTCTCCATATCTGCTCCCGTAAAACCCGGGGTTCTTCTGGCCAGTACCTCTACGTCAACATCATCTGCTACAGGTTTATTGCGTAAATAGATATTTAAAATACCTTCCCTGCCCTTTAAGTCCGGGTAATCCACTACTACCTGGCGGTCAAACCTGCCAGGCCGGAGTAAGGCCGGGTCAAGGACATCAGGCCTGTTGGTTGCAGCCATCACAATGATTCCTTCATTTGTTTCAAAACCATCCATCTCCACCAACAACTGGTTCAGGGTCTGTTCCCTCTCGTCATGGCCGCCGCCCAGGCCGGCACCTCTCTGCCTGCCTACTGCATCAAGTTCGTCTATAAAAATTATACAGGGTGAATTCTTTTTACCCTGCTCAAACAAATCCCTTACCCGGGACGCACCGACACCTACAAACATCTCCACAAAGTCAGAACCGCTAATGATAAAAAAGGGCACTCCTGCCTCACCTGCAACAGCTCTGGCCAGTAGGGTTTTACCGGTTCCAGGAGGTCCTACCAGGAGAACACCTTTAGGTATCTTTGCTCCCATCCGGGTAAATTTACCGGGATCTCTGAGAAATTCAACAACCTCAATCAATTCTTCCTTTACTTCTTCATAATTGGCCACATCGGCAAAGGTGACTTTCTTATTGCTATCGCTCAATCTGGCCCGGCTCTTACCGAAGGATAACATCTGGTTTCCCCCGCCCTGCATCCGCTGCATGATAAAAAGCCAGGCAATAACTAAAAGAGCAAAGGGAAAGATATAGCCCAGAATACTCATCCACCAGGGTGGAGTCGGTTCAGGCTTGGTATTAATCTCTACATCATTATCATGAAGGACTTTCATTAAATCCGGAATAATCTCTGCCGGTAAGGGTACTTTAAACTCAAAATTATTTATCGTTCCCTGTATCTGCTTATTTCCAACGATTGTAACTTCCCGTATTCTTCCTTCTTCAACTCCTGCTATGAGATCACTATATGAAAAATCCCTCAATACATTAGGGGTTTGCTGCATAAAAAAATGTGCAACCACAATGGATAGTACTATTAACACAAAATAAAATCCCAGATTCTTCACAAAACTATTCAATAAAACTTGACCTCCCTTCCGACGAAATATAAGACGGAATTATGCTCATACAATTTATAATTATAACACATGGGAATTTCTTTGGCAATAATATGAACAAATTATAGTAAGCTTTTTTTGTAAATTTAAGAATATAATTCTTCCTTTAAAACGGCAATAAAAGGCAAGTTCCTGTATTTCTCTGCATAATCAAGGCCATATCCGACAACAAACTTATCCGGTATTTCAAAACCGTTGAAATCTGCCACTATATGTTTCACAACTCTCCTCTCTGGTTTATCCAGGAGAGTAACCACCTTAATACTGGCCGGACGCCGGGTCTCCAGCATGGCAATCACATGTTTCAATGTTTTACCTGTATCCAGGATATCTTCAACAATCAGGACATGGCGCCCCTCTATGTTCTCCTGCAAATCCTTGATTATCCTTACTGTACCGGAACTACTGGTTCCCGTCCCATAACTGGATACATCCATAAAATCAAAAATAACAGGCAGGTTAATCTCCCTGGACAGGTCAGCCATGAACATAACTGCTCCCCGCAGGATACAAATCATGACTAACTCCTCACCAGGCTCATAACAGGCGGAAATTTCCTCTGCCAGTTCCTTTATCCTTTTCTTAATCTGTTCTTCAGTAATAATAATCTCAGCCAGGTCTCCAGAATAAAATTTATTTTCCTTCATCTTTAATCCCCTCCCGTATTATGGATTTCAATCTTAAGTATTTCCTCTGTATCTTCCTCTATTTTAAATCTCCCATCAACCCGGTAACCTGCTACCCAGACAATCTTGTCTTCATTATCTACAATTATAGGTATCTTATCCCGCTCTTCTACGGGAATCTTTTCATCAATTAAATAATCTTTTAACTTCTTGGAACCCTTCAGGCCGAAGGGATAAAAAAAATCTCCCTCCTTCCTCTTTCTGATGGCCAGCGGCCCCCTGATCTTCTTCAGGTCACAGAAACAGACATTTTTATCTCCAATCATTTCTTTCCACTTATCCGTCACCGGCAAAATTCCTGTCTTAAAATGAAAATCTCCCCATTCCGCTTCTCCTGGTATCTCCAATAGCCCTATCCCCTCCTCCTGCACCTCCTGCTGCCTGATTTCAAAAAATAAATTTTCATAGGATCTCCTTACCTGTATTTTATCCGGCAAAGTGATGAATCTACCGGTCTGGCCTGAAAGAATTAAATCATCAATGGCCTGGTAATGGACGGTATAAAGATCCAGGTCATTCCCCTTCAACTCCCTGACCGCATTCTGGACTATCCTTCTCCTGATTACTTTATCTTCCCTCTTCAGCATCTCCAGGGAGAGAACCAGTCTCTCATCCTCCCTTTTTAACAGGCATTCCTTAAATTTCACCAGGCCCAGCCTGTTCAGAAAGGCCTCCTCTTCCCTGATATTCAGGGCCATTCTATAGACTACCCCTTTCAGGCCGGGATTAATCTCTTTCTCCAGCTCCGGTATTATCTCATTCCTGAGCTTATTCCTGGTATAGATGGACTCCTCATTGGTCCTGTCATAACAGGGGTTCAAATCCCTGTTCCTGCAATATTCTTCAATCTCCTGCCGGTAGATATCCAGCAGGGGATGAATGATGAGGAAATTCTTCCTTTCTGCAAGGGGAAGAATACCGGCCAGGCCTTTCAATCCTGTGCCGCGGAAAATATTCAAAAAAACAGTCTCGACCAGGTCATCCTTATTATGAGCCAGGGCAATCTTTTTTATCTCATATTCCCCTGCCCACTTTTCCAGAAAATGAAACCTGGCTTTCCGGGCTCCTTCTTCCGGTGAATAACCGTGTTCAATAATATATTCCGGTACATTAAATTCCTCTACTATTATCTCCAGGCCATAGCCTGCAGCCACCTTTTTCACATATTCTGCTTCAGCAAAAGCCTCCTGCCGGAACATATGATTTAAATGAAAGACCAATAGATCCAGCTCATATTCATCCCTTATCCGGCAAAAAAGATCCAGCATAGTCAATGAATCCGGGCCTCCGGAAACACCCAGTAAAATCGATTCACCTTTTTCTATTAAATTTTCCCTTCTTATATAGTCTTTAAAGCGTTCCAGTAAAGCCAAATCCCAATCTCCTTTTACACATTTCATATACCTAGATTTATTCTCGGCAGGGCATTAAATTTCCTTCTTTTTTTCGCAACTTCTTCTACTTTTATGACAACTATTGTCAGGTCATCACTGATTTCCCCATCATAATTCAGGACTTCTCCCTGCAGGTAATCCAGCAGTTCCTCTGCCTTGTCAAAGGAAGAGTTCTGCAGGAGCTGACGTAACCATTCTTTCTTATCCTCTATATCATCCCTGATATCCAGCATTCCGTCTGTAAACATGATTACAAAATCACCGGCCTGTAGTTCCAGTTCCTGATGGGACACCTCAATCCTCTCCAGTATCCCTGCAGGTAAGGAAGCAGATTCAATCCTGATCAGCTCCCAGCCCCTCTTTATGTAGGTATCCACAGCACCTATCTTGCTGAAAACAGCCTTTCCGCTAAAGGTGTCAAATAGACAAATATCCAGTGTTGTAAAACTCTCTTCCCGGTTCCTCAGGTATAGGGCTGAATTAACTGTCCTGATGGCCAGGTCAGGCACAAAACCGGCATCGATAATACTCTCCAGCAGGTTTATTGCTGCCTGGCTCTCCGAGGCAGCCTTTTCACCTACCCCCATTCCATCTGATAGGACCACCAATTCCTTGCCATCCTTCAGGCCTTTATATAAAAAACTGTCTCCTGAGATCTCCCCTGAAGAAGCTTTCATGAATGAAGCAATGGAAAACCGGTAGTTTCCCAGGGGGGCATAGATTACCTCACAGGATATATCCTTTAGCTTGTTCCCGCAGTTCTTCTCGATTACCCGGTAATTATACTCATAATAGGAATTTAAAAGAGCCAGAAACTGCTGCTGGCAGGGACAATGGCCGCTGCATTGTTCAAATCTGACAGTATAATAATTTTTATTAGTATTGATATTACCATGAATATCTATACTCAATATGTCCAGGTTGTTTTCCCTGGCCTTTTTCCTGATTTCCTCTACTCTTCCATCTTCAGCAATACCCATAAAGGATTCTGCTGAAAATTGTTCCAGGATCTCTCCTATGCCCAGGAGTTGTTCAGAAACAATCTTCTGCCTGTCTATCAGCCTGTCCCTCCAGAAGCGGTTGATCTGGTAAATCTCATAACTGTCCTTGACCGTACGGATCATTTTCCTGATATAGGGGCATTTGCCGGCAAAATATTTCTCTATAGACCCGTCTTCCAGGTGTCCCTTGCCTTCCCCCTCTCTAAAAAGTAAAAATAAACGCTTATAGGTATCATCCTTATCCTCCTGCCAGCACTTCCTTTTGCTTTTACATTTTCCACAGACCTTATTATTAAATACAAAGGTAAAATCAGCAAATTCCCTGCTCAGGTCTACCAGGCCTGCTGTTTCCTGAAAGGTAGCACTTAGCTCATTGAATACCCTGGCCAGTTCACTTAAATGTTGTCTTAACCCTTTATCCAACTCAGGGCAGTACTGTTTTTGTTCCCCTTCATTCTTATTGATAAAACTATCATAAAATAAATGCCAGTACTTTAACGGCACAAGAAGGAAAATCCCTCCCGCAATAAGCAGTTCTATAGCCGTTCTTTGCAAATCAAAAAAGGAGGGGGCAATACCTGAATATAAAAGAAAACCCAGTAAGATGGCAATAATAACCCCCTTCTTTTGTCTTTTCCTGAAAAGGGAGACTGAGAAAGATAGGACGACATAACTGAAGATTTTTTCTACTGGAATTATTCCAGTATTAATCATTACTATACCATAAAAAAGGACAGGAAGGATAGTATAATTAAGGCCCAGGATACTGGACATGCTGATGGCCAGCAAATAGATTATGATATTCACCGATTCTGCAGGAAAATGGGTCATCCTGGCCAGGCCGATTAAGGAACCGGCACTGATCAGGTAAAGTGCCAGGAGGGCCTGCCTGCTTAAATCCCTTTTCTTATCCAATAACTGTTTCATTCCTTCTAAACCGGGACAGGCCAGGATAAAGACAAGACTTGTCTCTAGAAGGGTAAAAAAATAATAGACCGGCAGGGAACCCAGGTAAATATTTTTACCCAGGGCCAGTAAAAAATAAAAGAGGGTGTTGAGCAGGACAATATCCTGTCCAGCTTTTTTATCCCTCTTTCTCCTGTAGATGATGAAACCGGGCAGGGCTGAAATAATATAGATAAGATTCAGGGAATTCCCTCCCCTGATTAAAGCAGCAGCAACTGAAATCAGGGTAATTAAAAAAATCCCTGGTTTAACAAACACTATCATTGTCAGATAAACCAGGGCCAGGGGGTATAAACCAGCAATCTCAGCCTGTCCCAGAAATAATCCGGGAATGACAATTAATATTTTACCCAATAAAGAGGTCCCTTTTTCCTCCCTGATGATGTACTCCTGATTCATTACCGGGTGTAGATCCAGTAACATAAAATTCTCCCTCCCACTATCCTGAAATTCCAGAACTTGACATAAAAACATTATAACTTAAAAGCTGGATTATATCTGTCGATTAATAGTGGGAAGGCTTCCAAAATTTATGCTAAAAGCAGTCATGATGCCGCAAAAACAAAAAATTTATAGCAACAATCCCCTGTTACACTGAATTCTCCGCCAATACCCTAATGGCACCATATAAAAGATCCTGTTCACTGACTATTATGGACTCCAGGGCCAATACATCCATGATGACAGCCAGTATCCGGGTACCGGCTGTTATAATATCTGCCCTGCCAGGCTCCAGGCCTTTCACTTTCCTCCGTTCCTCCAGGTCCAGCCTGGCCAGTCTTTGCAGGAGCTCCTCTATCCGCTCCCTATGCAGCTGATAACCCTGGATTCTGGCCGGATCATACTCCTCCAGTTGCTGGTCTATGGCAGCAAGGGTGGTGATGGTACCGCCCAGGCCGATAGCCCTATGTATATTCTCCGGTATATCTTCCAGTTCCTCTTCCATGGTCTTCCTTACATCTTTCTCGATTAACAGCAATTCCTCTGCCCTGGGCACTTTTTCTATATCCCCGATATGTCGTTCAGTCATCCGCACTGCACCTATATCCAGGCTCCTGTAATTTATTCCAGTCCCCTTATCCTGCCAGATAAACTCGGTACTACCGCCACCTATATCCAGGACAAGATAATCATCCCCCTCTACTCCTGCCCCGATATAATTCAGTCTGGCCTCTTCATCACCGGAGATGATATTTAACTCCAGGCCGGTTTCCTCCCTGAGTTTTTCCACCAAAAGGGAAGCATTATTCACATCCCGCAGGGCACTGGTGCCGATTACAGTAATCGCCTCTACCCCGATAGCCCTCATCTCTTCCACGAATTCCAGGATGGCCTTCAGGGCCCTGTCCATGGCCTCTTCTGATAAAAGCCGGTTCCGGTCAACCCCTTCACCCAGGCGGACTATCCTCAGATCTTTTTTCACTTCCTCCAACTTTCCCCGGTAATAATTTCCCAGCAGCATCCGGCAGGAATTTGTACCAATATCTATTGCTCCAATAAGCATTCCTGCCACTCCCTTACCCTGTCCCCATCGCAAATATGGCAGTCCTCTGGCCAGTCAAGCAGGTCCCACACCTTTTCCCCTATAGGGTTTTCCTTATTTACCAGATAGTCAGCCACATGGACATGGAGGCACTTAATGCCCTCCAGGTTATTTATCCCTCCTACACCGCTATCTTTCAAGACCCGGTAAATTGCCGGGGAACCGGCTTTTAGTTTTTCTACCTTTTCCCCAGATAATAAAGCCATCCTTTTTTCCGCATATTTTTTGTGTGCTGTGCGCAGGCGTTCCCTGAAATCCCTATCTTCTTTTACCAGCAGGGAGTAGCTTTTCACATAACCCCGGGCCTCTAACCTGGCTATCTCCTTGACCAGGTAGGGGCAGCTCAACCAGTATATGGTAGGGAATACCCCTTTTTCTTCACTATAGGGTTCTGTCAAAAGCACAGCCGGTTTCTGGAAGGGACAATATACTGCAACAGCCAGCAAGTTATCAGCCGGCCTGCCCAGTTGATATTCTATTGTAGCCATTTCCTTAACTGAGGGCCTAATTTTCCTTCACTCCCTTATAGGTTTTTTCTGACCATATTATGGCTTTTCCCTGAACATAAAAAACATCTTCTTATGTTTTTAAGAAGATGTTTCTCCCGTTAGAATTTATCTATCTATTTATGAGAACCACCACCGCGTTTTGCTTCGCGATTCCTCAGGTCCTGTAATCTCTCATTACTTTCCCTCAAAAACCTGTTCAGTTGGTCTTCAAAGGATGCTTTTGAGACCTGCTTTACTGGTTCAGCTGTTTCCTCAAGTCGTCTGATGGAAAGACCTATTTTCCCATCATCACCTATTTTGATAACCTTCACTTTTACGGTATCGTCTGGTTTCAGGAAATTACTGATATCCTTTACATAGGTATTGGCTACTTCGGAGATATGAACCAGTCCTGTATCCCCTGAGGGCAATTCCACGAAAGCCCCAAATTTTGTGATACCGGTAACCTTACCTTCCACAGTGCTTCCAATCTCGATTGACATGCAAGAAAATCCTCCCTAATAAATATATTACTGATATTATATCTCAGACCATTTCCTTTGTCAATCATTAATTATATCCTCATACTCAGGGCAATACGCTTTCTCCTCTCATCAATGGATAAGATTTTTACAGTCACTATATTGCCCACCTGGACAAAATCCAGAGGATTTTCTACATACTGGTCACTCATTTCGGAGATATGCACCAGCCCGTCCACCTCAACTCCTATATCGACAAAGGCACCAAAGTCAACAACATTGCGGACAGTACCCTGCAGGAGCATCTCCGGCCGCAGGTCTTCCAATTTCAGTACATCGGTCCGGAAGATCGGTGCCGGCAGCTCATCCCTGGGATCCCGTCCCGGCTGCCTGAGGGCAGAGACGATATCCTGTAAGGTAAGGAGGCCTATTTCCAGTTCACCTGCTTTTGCCTCAAGATCTAGACCGGCAAGGCTGATCCTCAATTCAGCCAGCTTCTCCCTGTCCCCCAGGGATGCTGCTGTATGGCCCAGATCCTGTAGAAGCCTTTCTGTCCCGGCATAGGATTCGGGATGAATGGGGGTATTATCCAGGGGATTATCTCCATCAGGAATCCGTAAAAATCCTGCTGCCTGGATAAAGGTCTTCTCTCCCAGCCTGGGGACCTTTTTCAATTCTTCCCTGTTGCGGAAAACACCATTCTCTTCCCGGTATTTGACAATATTTCTGGCCACCCCAATATTAATACCAGCAACATACTGTAAAAGGGAAACAGAAGCAGTATTTAGATCAACACCGACAAAGTTGACCGTTGATTCCACAACCTTACCCAGGGATTCTGCCAATCTGACTGGATCAATATCATGTTGATACAGGCCGACCCCTATAGAACGGGGCTCTATTTTCACCAATTCGGCCAGGGGATCCTGCAACCTCCGGGCAATTGAAACTGCCCCTCTCATGGCCACATCCAGTTCAGGCAGCTCTTCCCGGGCCAGTACAGAAGCTGAATATACGGAAGCACCGGCCTCATTTACTATGATATAATTCAAATCTTTCCCCTTATCCTGCCTATATCCCTTGATGATTTCAGCGATGAATAATTCTGTCTCCCTGGAGGCTGTCCCGTTTCCTATGGCAATAGCCTCTACCTGATATCCCTCGATCAGTTCCAGGACGATCCTTGCTGCCTGGTCCTTCTCATTCTGGGGTGGGTGGGGAAAGATACTGGCAGTAGCCAGCAATTTGCCTGTCCTATCCACAACTGCTACCTTGGAACCGGTCCTGAAACCCGGGTCTATACCCATGACAACATGGTCCCGGAAGGGGGGCTGCAGCAGGAGGGCTTTCAGGTTATTGGAGAAAACCTCTATGGCATGTTCTTCTGCTTTTTCTGTAAGGCTGTTGCGGATCTCCCTCTCTATGGAAGGGGCAATCAATCTCTTATAGGCATCTTCCAGGGCTGTTATGATTTCTCCAATAAAGATATTCTCAGTATTTTTTTGAATCCTGCCCTTGATAAGCTCATAAATCCTTTCTTCATCCACTACCAGTTTGACAGATAAAACCTCTTCCTTCTCACCCCGGTTTATAGCCAGTATCCTGTGGGGCGGCAATTTTCTGACCGCCTCACTGTATTCATAATAGATCTCGTATTTGCCCTCTTCATCCAGTTCTTTATTTTTCACACTGCTTTCCAGTACGCCTTTTTCATGGCTGTATTTCCTGATATCCTTCCTGATCTCTGCTTCCTCGGAAATCCATTCAGCAATAATATCCCTGGCTCCCTGGTAAACCTCTTCAATACTATTGAGTTCTTTTTCCGGATCAAGGTATGGCTGTCCATATTCCTCCAGGGTACCACTGAAGACTTCCTGTTCCCATATTAATCGGGCCAGGGGTTCCAGACCCTTCTCCCTGGCCTTTGTCGCCCTGGTCCGCCGCTTCTGCCTGTAGGGAAGATATAGATCCTCCACCTCCTGCAGGATAACAGCATTCCTGATCTTCTCCTCCAGCTCCTCTGTCAGCTTATCCTGTTCATCGATCAGGCGGATGACCTCATCCTTCCTCTTCTCCAGATTCCTTAAATAATTTAACCTTTCCTCTAGCTGTCTGATCTGCATCTCATCCAGATTGCCTGTCACTTCTTTTCTGTAACGGGCAATAAAAGGAACAGTATTGCCTTCATCAAGGAGCTTCACTGTTCCCGCCACCTGTCCAGGTTTAATATTTAATTCTTCTGCGATCCTTAAGATAAGCTTTTCCAAATTAATCACCACATCTTTCCTGCTCTAGATTCGAAATTTCATTCTGCCCTTCATACTTTATAATCCATAATATACATCTATTCTATTCCTCCACAGGTATCAGCAATAATTCCCCAGGTTTAACCAGGCCCAATTCTTCCCGGGCAACCCTCTCGATAAATTCCGGGTTATTGATATTTTTTAATTCTTCCTCTAGACGGGCCTTCTCACCCCTGGCTATGCCGATACTATTCTCCAACTTCATTATAGCCTGTTCCAGTTTCCTGATATTCCTATAATTTTGATAAAATTTACAACCGATGACCACAACTACCAGAAGCAAGATAAGTTTAAATAAACGGGAACGTATAATGGTGGACAAGAAAAGACACCTCCCCCGGGGAATTGTTCCTGTGGAATCAATCCAATTTAAAGCAATCAGTCCTTGCTGCTGGACCTGAGAAGAAGAAAACTGATACCAAAACCCACAATAATGGCCAGAATAACATAAAAACGCAAATCCCCATGGTTAATAAAAATCAAGAAGAGAAAACCGCTAATACCCAGTAATATACTGAAGAAAATATCCAGTATATGAATGATGAATCTCTTTATCTTCCACTTATGTAAGACAGCCTGGTAAAGCCTGAAGGCCAGGCCGGCCGTAAAGCCAAATAATAACATGAAAAAAAAGGTCCTGACTTGATCCATTAAAAAGAGCAAATTAGAACACCCCTTTAAAGCCTGCTTCTATATTATATGCAAAAACCCGGGGTGTCTTGCCTTTTATTATATTTCTTCACTAAATCAGGATTTCCTGCAATCATATTCCTATCTTTTTTATAATAACTATTAATATAGACAGCCTGTTTGAGCATTTTATTAGATTTTAGTCCTGGATTCTGCCTGCAAGAGGGCAGGCTAATTTATGATTATAGGAATATAAAAAGAAAGGAGGAAAAAAATGAGTAAAGAGACGGAAAAGATACCTTCCAGTACTGGAGGACAGAGCCTGATCCTTAAGGACCGTAAGCTCCTGGAACTCAGTGGTGCCAGAGAAGTAATCTCTTTCAATGAAGAAAGGATCCTCTTACAGACAACACAGGGACTCCTGGACATAAAAGGACGCGGGCTCAATATACATAATTTAAACCTGGATAATGAAAGCATAAAAATAGAAGGGCTCATCACTTCATTAAACTACACAGACAAAAGCATGGATAAGGGAATCCTGCAAAAATTATTCAAATAAAAAAACCGGGAACTGATTTCAGTTCCCGGCCTTTTTTTTTAAAACTTTATTCATTGATTACAGAATTGCTAATTCTGTTTCTGCATCAAAGACATGGAGATTGCTTGTATTTACATACAGTTTAACATTGTCGCCAACTTTGGCTGTACTATGAGAATCTACACGGGCAATCATGGAGTGCTCGTTTGCGGTCAGGTAGAGATAAATTTCTGAACCCATAGGCTCAACAACCTCTACTGTAGCCATGTAGGAGTTATCATCAGTAACTGGTTTTTCTACAACAGCAGCGTCCTCCAGGTCTTCTGGACGGATACCGAAGACAACATCCTTGCCTACATAGGATTTAATTTCAGGATTTGTAGCAACCTTATCGGCAGGTATAGCAATCTTGAAGTCTCCATTACCTTCCAGATAGTAGGTCTCGCCCTCTTTTACTAATTTGGCATCCAGGAAGTTCATGGCCGGGCTGCCGATAAAGCCTGCAACGAACATGTTTACAGGGTTGTTATACAGGTTTAATGGGCTATCTACCTGCTGGATTAATCCGTCACGCATTACAACAATCCTGTCACCCATGGTCATGGCCTCTACCTGGTCATGGGTAACGTAAATCATTGTTGTCTGCAGTCTGTCATGCAGCTTACTTAATTCAGTACGCATTTGCACACGTAATTTAGCATCAAGGTTAGAAAGAGGCTCATCCATGAGGAAAACTTTTGGTTCACGAACGATAGCTCTTCCCAGAGCAACACGCTGTCTCTGACCACCAGAGAGCTGTTTTGGTTTACGGTCCAGTAAGTTCTTGATGCCCAGGATTTCAGCAGCTTCATTTACCCTGCGGTCAATCTCTTCTTTGGGGAACTTACGCAGTTTCAGACCAAAGGCCATATTGTTGTAAACATCCATGTGGGGATAGAGAGCATAGTTCTGGAAAACCATAGCGATGTCTCTATCTTTTGGTGGAACATCATTTACTACAGTATCGCCGATTTCAATGGTTCCCTCAGTAATTTCTTCCAGACCGGCAACCATCCTCAAGGTTGTTGTCTTTCCACAACCGGATGGACCAACCAGGATCAGGAATTCCTTATCCTTAATTTCCAGATTGGCGTTGTTAACAGCAACAACGTCCCCGAATCTTTTGGTTACATTGGTTAAAGTAACTTTTGCCATCAAAAATCCTCCTTAATATTATTTAAATTATTTTATTCCTCAAGGCTTCAGAAACTGAAGCCAGGGAGCCTATTCTGTGCGGGAGACTGAACTTTCCCCTATTTTTAAAACTGGTTCCAATACCTTAATCATCTCCTCTGGATTCCTGCCGTTTATTACTTCGATTATATATTTGGCAGCATATCTTCCCAGCTCTTCCAGTGGTTCGGCAACTACAGTCAATGGCGGGTTTATGACAGAACTGATGATACTCTCACCATAACCCACAATGGAAAAATCCTCCGGAATTAAGTATCCACCCATCTTGATGGCATCAATGAGGCCGACAGCCAGAATGTCCCTGGTCACGAAAAAAGCCTCGGGTAAATCTCCCTGTTCCAGCAGCCTTATGAAACCTTCATAGCCGCCTTCCCTGCTGCCATCTGTTTCAAGGATATATCTTTCTTCAACCTCCAGGCCGTATTCAGCCAGAGCCTGCAGATAACCGGCTAACTTTTCAGACTCAAGAAATTCTTTACTGGAACCCATAACTATTGCTATCTTCTTTAATCCCTGCTGTAATAAATGGGAAGCAGCCAGATATCCTCCCTGGGCATTATCAACCAGTACCGTAGGAATCAGGAGCTCCTCAGCCAGGCAGTTCACCAGTACCATGAGCCCGTTTTTATTCAAGGCAGTGTTGATGATATTTATATTGGCCAGGTCTCCACCTATAATGACGGCCCCATCAACCCGCCGGCTTGACAGGAGTTGTAAATAGGCTTCTTCCTTTTGCAGGTTGTTATCAGTATTACAGATAAGGCAATTATAACCCTGTTCATTGGCATAAGCTTCGATGCTTTTTATGATTTGATAGTCTGCCGGGGAAAGATCTGCAACAATCAAAGCCAGCATCCTGGTCTCTTTTATGGCCAGTCCGCGGGCCAGCTGGTTGGGCTGGTAATTATACTGTCTGACAATCTCCATGATTTTCTTCCTGGTCTCTTCCCCAACACCTGGTTTATTATTGATTGCCCTTGAAACAGTGGATTCGGCTACTCCGGCCATCCGGGCTATATCCTTTAATGTCAAGGGCATATCTATAACACTCCTTTAAGAAGCATCTTCTAACATAAATTTATTATACAATAGCAAAGTTGTTTTTGCAAGCGCTTGCGTGAAATTTCTTTGACTTTTTTAAAATTCTCTTAAAATTATTACACTTAGATTACAGGACAGGTTTTAATCTTCTCTGCCATTCTCCTTCACCTTTTTCAAAGCAGATATTGCTCCATCAGCTTTCCTTACTCCCTCCAGGGCATCCCTGGCATGGAAATCTGCCCCAATCTCCTCTGCATAGTCCGGACTGGTAACAGCACCGCCGATGATGGTCCTGCCCTGAAATCCCCTTTCTCTTAATAATTTTATTGTCTCCTCCATGGCACCCAGGGTAGTTGTCATCAATGAGCTCAGGCCGACAAAATCCACCTGCTCCTTCAGGGCTGTCTCTACAATCTGTTCTGCCTCAACATTTGTACCTAAATCGATGACCCTGTAGCCATGGTTTTGAAAGATAAGTTTCACGATATTCTTACCTATATCATGGATATCCCCTTTGACTGTGGCCAGCACGATACTGCCCTTTTCCCTCTCTCCTTTATCCAGGCTCAGCAAATCTTTCAGGTAGTCAAAGGCCAGCTGCATGGTCTCTGCACTCTTTAAAAGCTGGGGTAGGTAATAGATTCCCCTTTCATATAGGTCCCCCACCTCCCTGATGGCCGGGATGAGTAGCTGATCCACTATATCTTCCGGGCTTTCTTTCTCCAGGGCCAGCTCAATCAAGGGGATTATATTATTGCCCTCTCCCTCTATCACTGCCCTTTTTATCCTGCCTGCCGGCCTCTCCTGTTCACCGGTCTTCGCTTCTGCAGACTCTTTCTTGCCATAGTGTTTTATATAAGCCCTTCCATCCTCATCCCTGTTGGTCAGCAGATTGGCAGCCCTGAGCATATCCCCCATTTCCTCATCAAAGGGATCGGCTATGGGTAAATCCAGTCCCTGGGCAATAGCCATGGCCAGGAAGGTTCTGTTCAAAAGGGCTCTTTCCGGCAGGCCGTGGGAAACATTACTGACCCCCAGGGTAGTTTTTACACCCAGCTCTCCTTTTAGCCTCTTTATTGTTTCCAGGGTGAGCAGGACCCCTTCCTGATCAGAACCGGCTGTCATGGCCAGAGGATCAATGATTATATCTTCTTTACCTATACCATAGCGGGCTGCTTCTTCTACTATCCTCCTGGCTATCTGGAGCCTGCCTTCAACAGTGGAGGGGATTCCCTCTTCATCCAGGGTAAGGCCGATGACGGCTGCACCATATTTTTGGGCCAGGGGAAAGACTTCATCCATGCTCCTCTTCTCTCCATTGACAGAATTGATGACCGGTTTACCTACATATACCTTTAAGGCTGCCTCCAGTACAGCCGGGTCATCAGAATCCAGAACCAGGGGTACCCCGATATCCAATTGTAATTCCTGGACCAGCCTTTCCATCACCCTGACCTTATCTATTCCCGGCAGGCCGATATTTACATCGATCAGACCGGCCCCTGCCTCCACCTGCTCCCGGGCCAGCTTCCGTAAATAAGCCCAGTTTTCCTCCCGCAGGGCCTTCTTGATATCCTTCCGGCCTGTTGGATTGATTTTCTCACCTATTACATAGACTGGGGCCCGCTCCTCCAGGAAGAGATACTCCCTGTTCCCGGCCAGGGACAAGGCCTTCCGGCCTGCCTTTTTTTCCTTATTGCTGGCTTTTTTACTGAAAAGCCCTGCCTCTTCCCTGCTTATCTTCTTAAGCTCCCTGATATAGTCCGGAGTGGTGCCGCAACAGCCGCCAATGACCCTTATATTAAATGGTGCTAAATCAGGAAGCAGCCTGACATAGTCCTCCGCTGACTGGGGATAAATGGTCTTTCCCCCCCTGGAAACCGGTATACCGGCATTGGCAAAGACAGACAAAGGCAGGCCACTGACCCTGCTCATCCTCTCCAGGATAGGAATAGCCTCTTCCAGACCGGCAACACAGTTAATCCCAATCAGGTCTGCCCCCAATGCCTCCAGGGTTATTGCCGCTGTCTCCGGTCCTGTACCCATCAGGGTCCTGCCATTTTCAGTAAAGGTCATCTGGGCGATAACAGGTAAATCAAACTCCCGGGCAGCCAACAGTGCTGCCTTCATCTCTGCCAGGTCATTCATGGTTTCAATGATAATAACATCAATCCCGGCACCGGCCAGATAGGAAAGCTGCCGGTAATAATTATCCCTGGCCTCATCCATGGACAATTCACCACAAGGTTCCATCAATTTACCAGTCGGCCCGACAGAACCTGCTATGAAGGCCTTTCCCCCTGCTGCCTCCCTGGCCAGCTCCACCGCCAGTTCGTTAATCTCCCTGAGCTGATCCGCCATGCCGCTGCTGGCCAGCTTAATCCCGTTGGCTCCAAAGGTATTTGTTTCAATAAGCTCTGCCCCGGCAACCAGGTACTGCCTGTGTATATCCAGGATTAAGTCCGGTTTCTCCAGCATGAGCTGTTCAGGGTTGATATCCGAACCAGCAGTCAGATTTTGCAGCATGGTACCCATGGCTCCATCGCCGATTATAATCTCTTCCTGTACTCTTTCCAGAAATCTTTTCTTTCCCATCTTTTCACTCCCTTATCTGTAGAAGAAATCTTCCCCGATATGAAAGGAATCTTTCCACTCCACCATTTTTTTTAGTTCTGCCCTATACCTGGCCGTATATAAAAAGAAATACCTCCTGCGAGGAAGAGGTATTTCCCTGTTTCATGGTACTCATCTCTCAGGAGCAATAGTCCTGCAGGAATTAGCACCGTGCTAATGCCGGTTGCCGGGCTTCATCGGGCCAGTCCCTCAGCCAACTCTTGATAAGCAGTCATTTTATTTCATTTTTATCCTGGCTTTAAAGTTTTCTTAAAACATCCACCAGGGCATCCCCTGCCTCTGATGTGCTCAAATCCCCGCCCATGTCCCTTGTGAGAAGATTCTCATTGATAACCTGCTCTACTGCCTGGTCAACCTTAGCACTGAAGTCATTATAACCCAGGTATTCCAGAATCATACCGGCAGACATGATGGCCGCCAGGGGATTAGCAATATTCTGGCCGGCTATATCCGGAGCAGAACCATGGACAGGCTCGAACATGGAGACTGTCTCAGGGTTGATATTGCCGGATGCAGCCAGGCCCATACCTCCCTGGATCTCTGCTCCCAGGTCGGTGATGATATCACCAAACATATTACAGGTGACAATCACATCAAAAATCTCCGGTTCCCTGACCATCTTCATGGTAATGGCATCGATATAATAATGGTTTGTTTCAACATCAGAATAATCTTCTTTCATTTCTTTGAAGGCCCGCTGCCACAGGTCATGACCATAGGTCAGGACATTACTCTTATCACAGAGGGTCAGCTTACCGCCTGTTTTCCGGGCATACTCGAAAGCATACTTAAGGATCCGGTCTACACCCTTGCGGGTATAGACCATTTCCTGGATGGCTACCTCATCAGGGGTATCCTTCTTGAGTATACCGCCAATACCCGCATAGGCACATTCTGTATTCTCCCTGACTACAACAAAATTTATATCATCGATACCCTTATTCTTCAGGGGGGTATATCTATCATTATATAATTTCACTGGACGGAGATTCACATACTGATCAAAGTAAAAACGAAGTTTTAATAAGATTCCCCTCTCCAAAACACCTGCCTTGACAGCAGGATCCCCTACTGCCCCCAGATAGATCAGGTCAAAGGTCTCCAGTTTCTTTAAATCTGCGTCAGAGATCAGTTCTCCAGTCCTGAGATAGCACTCAGCACCAAAGTCAAACTCCTCAAAGGATAGGTTTAAACCATCCTTTCCATTGAAATATTCCAATACCTTGAGGCCTTCCCGGACCACCTCTTTACCAATACCGTCACCGGGAATTACTGCTATTCTTTTCACTGCCCTACCTCCCTTTTTACCTTCTCAATCAAACCGCCTGCCTTGATTAATTCCTGCATGTATGCCGGGAAGGGGTCGGCCTGATAGGTCCTGCCGCTTTCCAGTTCAGTTATCTTACCTGTATCCAGGTCTACCTCTATCCTGGCTCCTGCCTCTATATTCTCTGCTGCCTCCGGTGAGATCAGTATAGGCAGGCCAATATTTATAGAATTACGGTAAAAGATACGGGCAAAACTTTTGGCTATAACACAGGAAACACCTGATGCCTTTATGGCCAGGGGAGCATGTTCCCGGGAACTGCCGGAACCAAAGTTCCGGCCGCCAATAATTATATCACCGGGCTCCACTTCACTGGCAAAATTCTTGTCTATATCCTCCATGCAATGTCTGGCCAGTTCCTTTGGATCAGAGGTATTGAGATAACGGGCCGGGATTATGACATCTGTATCCACATTATCACCATATTTAAATACTTTACCTTTTAGCTTCATTAGACAACCTCCTCTGGATGAGTGATAAAGCCCTTCACTGCAGAAGCTGCAGCCACAGCCGGGCTGGCCAGATAGACTTCACTTTCCGGATGGCCCATTCTACCGACAAAGTTCCGGTTAGTGGTGGAAATGGCTTTCTCACCGCTGGCCAGGATACCCATATGGCCGCCCAGGCAGGGTCCGCAGGTCGGTGTACTTACTGCTGCACCGGCTGCGATAAAGACCTCAATCAAGCCTTCCTTCAGGGCCTCCATATAGATCTCCTGGGTGCCCGGGAAGATAATACATCTCACATCAGGATGAATCTTCTTACCATCCAGTATCTCTGCTGCTATACGGAGGTCCTCCATCCTGCCGTTTGTACAGGAACCGATGACAGCCTGGTCTATCTTGACACCGCCGGCTTCACTGACAGGTCGGGTATTCTCTGGCAGATGGGGAAAGGCCACCTGGGGTTCTATCTTGCTGACATCATATTCAATAACCCGTGCATATTCTGCATCCGGGTCACTATAATAGGGGGTATATTCCCGGACTGCCCTGTTTTTCAAATAGGCTTCTGTCTTTTCATCATAGGCGATAAGGCCGCACTTGCCGCCGGCTTCAATGGCCATATTGGACATGGTCATCCTGCCGTCCATGGAAAGGCTCTCGATGGCCTCACCGGTAAACTCCATAGCCTTATACAGGGCTCCATCTACCCCGATATCACCGATTGTATATAAAATCAGGTCTTTTCCACTCACCCATTTATTCAGTTTGCCATTATAGACAAACTTGATGGTTTCCGGTACCCGGAACCAGAGATGACCGGTAGCCATGGCGGCAGCCAGGTCGGTACTGCCAACACCTGTACCCAGGGCATTCAGGGCCCCATAGGTACAGGTATGGGAATCAGCACCGATGATTATCTCTCCCGGCAGGGCCAGGCCCTGTTCCGGCAGGAGACAATGCTCTATTCCCATCCGTCCCACTTCAAAATAATAGGTAATTCCATGCTTGCGGGCAAATTCCCGGATCATTCTTACCTGTTCAGCTGATTTGATATCTTTATTGGGTGTAAAATGGTCCGGCACTATGGCTATCCTGTCCTTATCGAAGACCTTATCTACCCCTGTTTTTTCAAACTCCCTTATGGCTACCGGGGTAGTAACATCATTACCCAGAATCATATCAACCCTGGCATTGACTATCT
This sequence comes from Halanaerobiaceae bacterium, assembly GCA_012518635.1. GTDB lineage: Bacteria > Bacillota > Halanaerobiia > Halanaerobiales > DTU029 > DTU029. The sequence continues at coordinate 21,745 of JAAYRT010000053.1, forward strand.
GCCCGGGCTTTACTGTCTCGTGCTCCGTATGAGCAGCAATAATTTTCTCTACCATGGTCATTCCCATCTTTATCACTCATCTCCTCCTGATATTCTTATATAATATTAGGCCAATTCCCGGGAATAATCCCGGGTCAATCAATCTTCATCCTCAACAAAATGAGCACCCTGCCGCCTGCTTACAGAAATATATCTATTGATGGCTTCCAGATAAGCCAGGGCACTGGCATAGGTTATATCCGGCTGGGCAGAATGACCAATAAAGGTCCTGCCGTCTATATCCAGCTTGATGGTCACATCACCCAGGGCATCTGTACCACCGGTAATGGCATCGATTTTAAAAGAGATTAACTTAATATTGTCAATACCGGCAACACTATTGATGGCCTTGAAGGTAGCATCAATAGGGCCGTCTCCGCTGCAGGCTGCCACCTGCAGGACCTGGTCCTCTTTCTTTAATTTAATGGTCGCCGTAGGCAATACCGTATTTCCGGTACTTACCTGGACATACTCCAGTTCATAGTAACTCTCTACTGAATAAATCTCATTATTGATCAGGGCTTCTATATCCACAGAGCTGAGATTTTTCTTCTTATCGGCCAGTTCCTTAAATTTATTAAAAACCGCCTCAAAGGCAGCTTCATCCAGCTCATAGCCCAGATCCTTTACAAATTCCCGGAAGGCATGCCGGCCGGAATGCTTACCCAGCACCAGGGTAGCCTCCTCCACCCCGATACTACTGGCATCCATTATCTCATAGGTACTCCTTTCCTTGATAACCCCATCCTGATGGATACCGGATTCATGGAGGAAGGCATTTTTACCCACAATTGCCTTATTGGGCTGTACAGGCATCCCGGTCAATTTTGAAACCATCTTACTCAATCTCATGATCTGGGTGGTATCCTGTTCAACATTTAAGTGAAAATAGTCCTTCCTCGTCCTCAGTGCCATGATTATTTCCTCCAGGGCAGTATTCCCGGCCCGTTCACCGATACCGTTAACTGCCACCTCTACCTGTCTGGCCCCGTTTTCAACAGCTGCCAGGCAGTTGGCAACAGCCAGGCCCAGGTCATCATGGCAGTGGACACTCAGGGTAACCTGATCTATATTGGGAACATTCTCCCGGATATTTCTTATTAACCGGCCAAACTCCTGAGGAACAGCATAACCGACAGTATCAGGGATATTGATGACCCTGGCCCCGGCCTTGATTACTGCCTCAATAAGCCGGTAAAGAAAATCCTCTTCACTGCGGGAAGCATCCTCAGCCGAAAACTCAATATTGGAGGTATAACGGGCACAATATTTGACTGACTCAACAGCCCTCTCCAGCACCTGTTCCTCATCCATCCTCAGTTTATACTTCATATGAATTGGTGATGAGGCTATGAAGACATGGATCCTGGGATTCTCCCCACCTTGCAGGGCTTCCCAGGCCCGGTCAATATCCTTGATATTACAACGGGCCAGGCCAGCAATCTCCGCATCCCTTACCTTCTCAGCAATCAGCTTGACTGACTGGAAATCCCCGTTGGAAGAAATGGGAAAGCCAGCCTCAATAACATCTACCTTCAGCCGGGCCAGTTGACGGGCAATGGCCAGTTTTTCCTCAGGAAGCAAACTGACTCCCGGGGATTGTTCCCCATCCCGCAGAGTGGTATCAAATATTTTCACCACATCCATTTAATAATCATCCTCTCCTCAGGATTTAATCCAGGACATCATACTTCTCAATCTGGCACCCACTTTTTCCAATAGAGAGTCTTCGTCTCTCCTGGTCAGGGCATTAAAGTTCGGTCTGTTGGCGGCATTCTCCAGGATCCAGTCCCGGGCAAACTTACCTGACTGGATATCCTCCAGTACTGCTTCCATCTCTTTTTTGACCCCTTCATTGATGATTCTGGGACCAACGGTCAGGTCACCATATTGAGCAGTATCACTGATAGAATAACGCATATTACTCAAACCGCCTTCATAGAGGAGGTCAACAATGAGTTTCATCTCATGGAAACATTCAAAATAGGCTACTTCCGGTTGATAGCCGGCTTCCACCAGAGTCTCAAAACCAGCCTTGATTAGGGCAGTTAACCCGCCACAGAGTACAGCCTGTTCACCAAAAAGGTCTGTCTCAGTCTCTTCCTTAAAGGTTGTTTGAATAACACCTGCCCTGGTAGCACCGATTCCTTTAGCATAGGCCAGACCCAGGTCAAAAGCCCTGCCGCTGAAATCCTGCTCAACAGCAACCAGACCCGGAACACCTTTGCCCTCCTGATAGGTACGTCTTACCAGGTGGCCCGGTCCTTTGGGGGCTACCATGAAGACATCCACATTCTCCGGAGGAACAATCTGGCCGAAGTGAATATTAAAACCATGGGAAAAGACCAGGGCATTACCTGCTTCAAGATTGGGCTCTATATCATTTTTATAAACCCTGGCCTGAACCTCATCAGGGATCAGAATCTGAATAATATCAGCCTTTTTTACTGCTTCTGCTGTAGGATAAACCTCAAAACCATCGGCCTTGGCTTTTTCAGCACTCTGGCTTCCTTCCCTTAGACCGATAATGACATTTAAACCACTATCCTTCAGATTCTGGGCCTGGGCATGACCCTGGCTTCCATAACCCAGTACGGCAATAACCTTATCTGCCAGTAATTCCAGATTAGCATCCTGATCATAATACATTTTTACCATTTCAAACCACTCCTTATATTTTTATATTTATTCTACTACCCCTCTATTTAAGGCAACCAGGCCTGTTCTGACAATATCTATAATACCGAAATCCTTTAAGATCTCAATTAAAGCCTCTATTTTACTGGGAGTACCCGTAGCCTCGATCATGATTGTATCTGTTGAAAGATCCACAATCCTGGCCCTGAAGGTATCCACAATCTGGATTATTTCCGAACGCTGATTCCTGGAGGAGTTGACCCTGATCAAGGCCAGATCCCTATCCACAATATTGGTCCTATCCAGCTCTGTAATTTGAATTACTTCAACCAGTTTATCCAGCTGGCTTTTAATCTGTTCCAGGGTCCGGTCATCTGCGTCTACCACGATGGTCATCCGGGAATACTCAGGATTTTCTGTTTCCCCTACATTTAAGCTATTGATATTGTAGTTTCTCCTGCTGAATAATCCGGTTATCCGGCTCAGGACACCAGGCTTATTGGCAACAGTTACGGATAAAATACGTTTACTTGTCATCCTGTTCCCCTCCTATCATTTCATGGTTTCCAGCTCCCGGCGGCACCATCGGCCAGACATTTTCTTCCCAGGCAACGGATACATCCACCAGGACAGGGCCGGCATATTCCAGGGCTTCATTTAATTTTTCACTGAGCTGGTTTTTATCATCGATCCGGATAGCCTTTATTCCATAGGCTTCTGCCAGCTTAAGGAAATCAGGGTTCTGCAGGATGGTAGAGGAATATCTCTTCTCATGTAATAATTCCTGCCACTGCCTGACCATCCCCAGGGTACCATTATTAATTATCACTATCTTTACAGGCAGATTATATTCACTGATAGTGGCCAGCTCCTGTACATTCATCTGGAAACTGCCATCACCGGAAATATCAATTACCAGTTCTCCTTCCCTGCCCACCTGGGCTCCAAGGGCAGCCGGCAGGCCAAACCCCATAGTCCCCAGGCCGCCGGAAGTGATAAAATTCCGCGGGTAGGAATAATTATAATACTGGGCAGCCCACATCTGATGCTGGCCTACCTCAGTAACAACAATTGCCTTACCTTCAGTCAATCTATTAAGTTCCTGAACAACCGCCTGTGGTTTAATCTCAGGCCCCTCATCCTTATAGGCCAGGGGATACTTCCGCTTCCATTCAGCTATCTGGGCCAGCCATTCCTTCCTCTCTATTTCCTCAACCACCGGTAATAACTTGCTCAAAACTTCCTTTGCATCTCCTACCAGGGAGATAAAGGTTTCAACATTTTTATTGATCTCCGCCGGGTCAATATCAATATGGACTACCTTTGCTTTCGGGGCAAAAGCATCCAGCCTGCCAGTTACACGGTCATCAAAGCGGACACCGACACCGATCAACAAATCTGCTTCACAAAGGGCATAATTGGCATATCTGGTCCCATGCATACCAGGCATACCCAGTGACAATTCATCTTCAATAGGATAGGCACCCAGACCCATCAAAGAAGTAGTGACAGGAATCCTTGCCTTCCTGGCCAGTTCCCTCAGCACCTCTGCCGCACCGGATGTAACCACCCCGCCCCCGGCAAAGATTACAGGCCTTTTAGCACTATTGATCACCTCAGCTGCCCTTTCCAATCTATCCCCATTTAAGGTCAGGTCTGGGTCATAACCCGGCAAATCCACTGTCTCCGGATACTCAAATTCCATCCGGGCACCCAGTACGTCGATAGGCATATCAACCAGAACCGGTCCCGGCCGGCCGGTCCGGGCAATATAAAAGGCTTCCTTAATCGTCCGGGCAAGGTCCTTAATATCAGTTACCAGAAAATTATGTTTTGTTACGGGCATGGTAATACCCCTTATATCCGCTTCCTGAAAGGCATCTGTACCAATAGACTTAGTATCTACCTGTCCCGTAAAGGCCACCACAGGGACAGAATCCATATAGGCTGTAGCCAGACCGGTAACCAGGTTAGTGGCTCCCGGCCCGGAAGTGGCCAGACAGACTCCTACCTTACCGGTACTCCTGGCATAGCCATCAGCTGCATGGGCAGCTGCCTGTTCATGTCTCACCAGGATATGTTTAAAGGGATTATCATAAAGAAGGTTATAGATGGGGATATTTTTTCCCCCTGGATAACCGAAAATAACTTCTACCTGCTCTCTCTTTAAGGACTCAATAAAAATCTCCGCCCCGGTTAACTTACTCATCTTATCACCTCATTCTACTTATTAAGGGTAAATTTTTTACAAAATGTGCCTTTTTATGCGAATAAAAAACCCCGGGTTCAGTAAGCCCAGGGTACGTTAAACTGATGGAGTACCACTCCACCTGTTTTATTCAAAAGCACACCCTACTCACTACTCCCTGCTCCATCTGCTTTATATTCTATTCTATTTTACAATAGCACCTTTATCGGCTGATAGGACATTCCTAGCATATCTCTCCAGATAGCCTGTCTTCTTTACTGCTTCCGGTTCATAATTCCTCAGTCTTTCAGCCAGCTCTTCTCCACTGATTTTCAGTTCCAGTTTTCTCTCCGGTATATTTATATATATTATGTCTCCTTCTTCGATTATGCCAATAGAACCTCCTGCCACTGCTTCAGGAGAAACATGCCCGATGGCAGCTCCTCTGGTTGCGCCGGAAAAACGTCCATCAGTAATCAGAGCTACACTATCATCCAGCCCCATACCCATCAGGGTAGCAGTAGGTGCCAGCATCTCCCTCATTCCGGGTCCTCCCCGGGGTCCTTCATGGGTGATAACCACCACATCACCAGGTTTAATCTTGCCGGCAGAAATAGCCTCTATGGCAGCTTCCTCACCTCTAAAAACCCGGGCCGGGCCTTCATGGACCAGCATCTCCTCTGCAACAGCTGCCTGTTTTACCACAGCTCCGTCAGGGGCTATATTGCCGGTAAGAACAGCTAAACCCCCTTCCTGATGATAGGGATTATCCAGCGGCCTGATTACATTATAATCAATATCCCTGACTTCCTGCAAGTTTTCCCCGATTGTTTTACCTGTTACTGTCAACTCATCCAGGTGCAGCAGATCTCCTTCTGCCAGTATCTTCATAACTCCCTGTATGCCACCGGCATAATACAGGTCTTCAATATGGTGTTCTCCCGCCGGTGCCAGGCTGCAAATATGGGGAACCCGGGTACTCAATTTATTGATCAGCTGCAAATCAAAGTCCAGGCCTGCCTCATGGACAATGGCCGGTAAATGCAGAACAGTATTGGTCGAACAACCCAGGGCCATATCGAGAGTCAGGGCATTCTCGATAGTCTTTTCTGTAAAGATATCCAGGGGCCGGATATCTTTATTGACCAGTTCCATAATCTTCCGTCCAGTCTGCCTGGCCAGGCGCTTTCTTTCGGCGAAAACTGCCGGTATAGTACCATTACCTGGTAAAGCCAGGCCCATAACTTCTGTAAGACAGTTCATGGAGTTAGCAGTAAACATTCCGGAACAGGAGCCGACTCCCGGACAGGCCTGTATTTCCAGTTCCCTCAATTCTTCCTCTGTCATCTTTCCTGCATTAACAGCCCCCACTGCCTCAAACATATTCTGCAGGTTCAGGGCCTGCCCTTTATGCCTGCCGGCCAGCATGGGGCCGCCGCTGACAATTATAGCAGGAATATTCAACCTCAGGGCTGCCATAATCATGCCCGGTACAATCTTATCACAATTGGGTATCAAAACCAGACCGTCAAACTGATGGGCCCTGGCCATGATTTCAATGGAATCAGCAATCAACTCACGGCTGGCCAGGGAATATCTCATTCCCTCATGGCCCATGGCAATACCATCACAGACACCAATGGTGGAAAAAGCCACCGGTGTACCGCCAGCACTATAGATACCATTCTTCACTTCTTCACAAATCTGGTCCAGATGTTTATGACCAGGTATAATATCATTGGCTGCATTGGCAATTCCGATAATCGGCTTCTTTATATCCTCTTCATCCAGCCCGAGGGCATATAGCAAGGAACGATGGGGAGCCCTGCTCACTCCTTTTTTTATCCGATCACTATTCATGATTACCTCCCTACTCATACTTCTACTCTTCTCCCTTTATTTAATAAACTATTATAATATCAGCCCTTTATTTTGTCAATACAATCCAGGAATATTTTATTCTCTTCCATGGTACCAATGGTCAGGCGGATATGCTCCGGATAGCCCAGCGGGTCTCCCGGCCTGATGATAACCCCCATCTTTAAGAGTTCATCAAATAGTTTCAGGGCATCTGTCCTGACATTTATCAAGATAAAGTTGGCCTCTGTCGGCACATATCCGTAACCCCTACTTTCCAGCTCCCTGTACAGGAATTCCTTACCTTCTTCATTAAGCTTTATGGTCCTCTCCAGAAACTCCTCATCTTCCAGGGCCGCCAGTGCTGCTGCCTGGGCAAGCCTGTTGACATTAAAGGGGTCAAGGGCCTTGGCCAGCAAAGCCACTATTGCCGGATCAGCAAATAAATAGCCCAGGCGGAGTCCGGCCAGGCCATAAGCCTTGGAGAAGGTCCGCAGGCCGATAACCGGATAACCCTGCTTTATATATTGGATAATATCAGGATAATCCTCATCCTGTACATATTCATAATAGGCCTCATCTACGACCACCAGTATATTCTCCGGTACCCGGTCCAGAAATTCTTTCAATTCTCCTTCCCTGATAATGGTACCGGCAGGATTATGGGGGCTGGTCAGGAAAATCATCTTGGTCTTATCTGTTATTTCCGCCAGTATACCCTCCAGATCCTGGTGGTAGTCCTTCATCTTCACACTTTTCAATTCTGCTCCCATTAAATTGGCCACAAAGATATACTCTACAAAGGTAGGATCAGAAACAATCACCTCATCACCTTTATTGATAAAGGTCTCACCGATAACCTTCAGGAGGCCGTCTGAACCATTACCGAATAAAAGCATATCTTCACTGATTGCCAGTTTCCGGGCCAGGGCCTCTTTCAACAATCTGGAATCACTATCAGGATAACGATTGAGGTCAGCCAGTTCCTTCTCGATGGCCTCTCTCACCTTTTCGGAAAGGGGAAGGGGATTCTCATTTGAAGCTAGTTTAATTACCCTCTCCAGGCCATATTCCTCCTGGACCTCCTCAATGGGTTTCCCGGGTATATAGGGCTTTAAGGTCCCAATCTCTTCTCTCATCAACTCAACATACTTACTACTCATAAAAACAAATACTCCCTTCTACACCTATTATTGAACTTAAGAAAAAGTCCATACTTAAAGAATATACTTCTATTTAAAAAGCAAATCTCCTCTAACATAACTACCCAGTATCCTGAAAAAGGATGACTTTTGCTTTACACCTTCCAGGGCGATCCGCACATGGCGGTTTTTTTGGTGGCCTTCCATATCTATATAGAAGATATACTCTCCCAGCTGCCTCTTACTGGGCCTGGATTCAATCCTGGTCAGATTAATCTCTTCCCTCTTAAAATCCCCCAGGATACTGTAGAGTACTCCAGCCTTATTCACTATCGGGGCACAGATAATAGAAGTTTTATATTCCTTATCCAGTTCGGGAAAACCATTCTCTACATCCAGCTGATTGGCTATTACAAAAAACCGGGTATAATTATTAGAACCATCCTGGATTTCCTCTGCCAGTATTTCCAGATCATATAGCTCACTGAGCCTTCTGGAGCCAATCAGGGCCCTGCCTTCTTCCTCCTTTACAAATTCCGCTGCCTGGGCACTGCTGGCGGTGTAATAAATCTCGGCATCAGGCAGATATTCATTTATATAATTACTGGATTGGCCAATAACCTGGGAGATAGAATACAATTCTTCTATATCCCTTATTTTCATACCCCGGGGAGCCATGAGATATTGTTTCACCGGCAGTACTATCTCTCCTACCACCTCAACAAAGGAGCTGGTATACAATAGATCCATACAGAGATTGACTGACCCCTCAAGGGAATTCTCCACCGGAATAACTCCCTTTGTGATTTCACCTGTCTTTAAACTTTCAAAGATTTCATTAAAAGAAGGTAAAGGTACCAGTTCATCCTCCTCATTGCAGTAAAGCATGGCTGCTTCTTCACTGAAAGTACCTCTGGGGCCTAAAAATCCATAAATTTCTTTTTTCATAAAAATCTCCTCCCTACTCTCATACTTATTTTAATCTTATATATCAAAAAAACCTGTTCCATAAAGGAACAGGTTTTACCTGCTATACCATCCTTTAAGCTACATAATAGAAGTCTCTGTACTGACAAAAGAAAAGACTACATTATATAACCTGTCAGAAATAACGGTTGACTTCCGTCAGGGCCTACTCAAAATTCAGTCCTGCAACTCCCAGGGGAACTTCACCCAAATCTTTCTGCTGACCTTCCACCATCATCAGCTCGCTATAAGAAAGGTGTTTAGATTACTTTCCCTGTTCATCGTCATTATGCATATAATAAATCTATTTTTATATAGGAGTATTATATAGAAGTTAATAAATATTGTCAAGGCTTTTATGCTGAGCCCCTGATTAATAATTCAGGTTCTATCAATATATGTTTATTCTCGATATTTTCACCAGTCATTATCTTCAGTAATAATTCCATGGCAATCCTGCCCATCTCTTCTGCAGAATGATAGATAGTAGTCAAAGGAGGGTCTAAATATTCGCCCAGCTGGATACCATCATAACCCATAACTGCGATTTCTTCCGGAATCCTGATTCCCTTTTCTTTTAAGGCCTTCATTACTCCAATAGCCATAACATCATTGGCTGCAAAAATTGCAGTAAAACCTGCCTTCCCCTTCAACAATTCCTTCACTGCCTGATAAGCCCCTTCCTGTGTAAAATCAGCATTTACTATAAGCTCATCCTGGATTTTTATTCCTCTTTCCAGTAAAGCATCTTTATAACCCTGCAGGCGGTAACGGCCTGCTACCAGATCCAGCGGGCCGGTAATAGTAGCAATCCTTTCATGTCCTCTATCCAGGAGATAACTTACTGCAGTATATGCACCAATCCGGTTATCTGTCTCCACCCAGGGTACATCCTCATCCCCCATTGGGTTTCCCAGAAAGACAAAAGGCAGGCCTTCCCTTTTCAAATGAACTATCCGCGGGTCATCTAGCCATGGTTCAGTAAGAATAATACCATCCATATTGTGCCTGTTAAAAATAGTATCCAGTTTTTCTCCCTGATAGATATCATCATTATGCAGGGTCAGGCTATAGCCGCTGCTAATGGCAATCTCACTGATCCCCTGTAAAAACTCCAGAAAAAAGGGATCAGCGACAGAACGGGGTGAACGGGGAAATACTATTCCAATAATACTGGTATTCTTATTGGCAAGAGCCTTGGCAGCTTTATGGGGCTGATAGTTCAATTTTCTGGCAATCTTCCTGATCTTTTCTTTTGTTTTTTCATTGACCCTAGGGTCATCCCTCAAAGCCCTGGAAACTGTAGACTTGGAAACACCTGCTTCCAGGGCAATATCCTTCATGGTTTTTTTCTCCATTAGACTATCACCTGATTATCCTTATTATCTTTTCTTATCTTTATATTATATAAGCTATTCGCCATTTGTCTTTCTATTCCTCTTATCCCTTTACTGAACCTGCCAGGATACCTTTTACAAAATAACGCTGGAGAGAAAAGAAAATTACCAGGGGCATAAGCATTGAAATAAAAGCAGCTGATGTCAATAGGTGCCAGTCCTGGCCGTGGGAACCCACCAGGCTGGTCAGCCTCATTGTCAATGGAGCTACCTGCCCTGACCCTCCCAGATAGATCAGCGCTACCAGAAGGTCATTCCAGACCCATAAAAACTGAAAAATAAAAAGAGAGGCAAGGGCCGGCACTGACAGGGGGAGGGCAAGGCGGACAAAAACTGTCCAGGTTGAAGCCCCATCAATAAAGGCAGCCTCAAAAAGATCATCAGGCAGGGACTGGAAGAAATTGTGGAGTATATATACAGCAAGAGGTAAGCCGTAAGCTGTATGGGCTAACCATAAACCTGTAAAAGTACCTGATAGATTTAGAATATTATACAGCTTCAAAATCGGTATAAAGGTCAGCTGTAGAGGGACTACCAGCAAACTGACAATAAGGGCATAAATAAAACTTCTTCCCCTGAAATAGAGCCTGGATAATCCAAAGGCTGCAAAAGCCGCAATCAAAACAGGAAACAGTGTACCAAAAACAGTAATGATAAGGGAATTTTTGAAGGCAATACCCATACCACCGGCTTTTATAACCTGCCGGTAATTATCCAGGGTATATTTAGTAAAATCCAGGGGACTGCTAAAAACTGTCCACCAGCCGGTACTGTTCACCTCTTCTGCCGGGCGGAAAGATGTAATCAATAACCCCAAGGTAGGTACTATCCAGATAATCAGTGAAATGATTATAACAGAATGTAAGATAAACCTGGCCGAAGCCTTTCTCAACGCCATTAATCAGTTACCCCCTTTCTCCCGCCTGATATTCAATATAATGACCGGGATGATACAGAGAAATAATACTACAGCAATGGCACTGGCACGTCCGTAATTCCGGTATTGGAACATCTCTTTATACATTCTATTGGCTATAACCTCTGTTCCATAATTACCGTTTGTCATAACATAGACTATATCGAATATCTTCAGGACATTTATAACCATTGTGGTCATAACAGAGATTATGGTACCGGCCATTGATGGAATAATAACATTTAAAAAGACCCTCCACTCATTGGCACCATCAACCCTGGCAGCCTCTATCAGCTCTTTGGGTATTCCTTTATAGGCAGCAGATAGAATCACCATGGAAAAACCCGTCCAGATCCAGATACCAACAAAAATCAGTGCCAGATTATTCATCCACGGGCCGCGCAAAAGCCAGCCCTGTGGTTTTCCTCCAAATAATATTACGAGTTGATTTAAAAGGCCGATCTGCTCTGTCATCACGGGCCGGTATGTATAGATAAACTTCCAGACTACACCGGCGCCAACAAAAGATATTGCCATAGGCATAAAGATTATTGTTTTTGCAAATTTTTCATACTTCACCCTATCTACTAAAATCGCAAATAATAAGCCCAGGCCAACTGTTCCAATAGTGAAAAATACCAGCCACATCAGGTTGTTTCTGAAGGCAGCTCTCATGACAGGTGAAGAAAATGAATAGATATAGTTTTCTAAACCGACAAAGGCCTCAGAACGTTTATCAAAAAAACTGATTACAATAGTATGCAGTAATGGATATAATAAATAAAGTGTTATGAAAAAAAGGGCGGGCCCTAAAAATAGAGCCACCCACCACTTTTTATTTTTTATATTCATGGAATAAACAACCCCCTAATCAGTAGCTGCACCGCCTGTATAGGTCTCATCCGCAACTGCTTCGATATATTCCAGCACACTGTCAAGATCTTCACCATTAACATAATCTACAATACCGGTCCAGAAAGCCCCGGAGCCGACTGCTCCCGGCATGGAGTCAGAACCATCAAATCTAAAGACTGTAGCATCCTGTAATACAGCAGCCATTTTGGCTGTCAACTCATCAGGATAAACATTAGGATTTATCCTTTTGTTGACACCAATCTTACCAAGCTCTCCTACCCAGATTGACTGGGCTCCGGGAGTTGCAAGGAATCTCATAAACTGTTTGGCTGCGGGTTTTTCTGTAAGTAAAGAAACCATATCCGCTGCACCCAATACTGGAGTCCCATATTCCTCTTCAATTGGAGGGAAGGGGAAGAAATCATAATCTTCACCGGCAACTAAATTCGGATTATTTTCTCTAATAGTACTGGTTATAAAACTGGCCTGACGGTGCATGAAGGCCTGTGGAGGATCCATAAACAAGGGAGCTACCGCATCATTAAAATTAGTGGCATTAACAGCAATCGGACCACCCCAGGTATAGGCCTCATCTCTTACTATACTACCGAAAATCTCAAAAGCCCTTTTTACCCTTGCATCTGTCCAGGGGATATCATGGTTCACCCACTGGTCATAAACTTCCGGGCCGGCTGTTCTCAACATTATATCCTCTATCCAGTCAGTACCGGGCCAGCCGCTGGCAGCTCCTGATTCCATACCGACAGACCAGGGAATATTACCATCGGCAATCATCCTTTTCGAAAGGGCCTCCAATTCTTCCCATGTTCCCGGCACTTCATAGCCATTAGCGGCAAAAGCCTTTGGATTATACCAGACCAGACTCTTTACATCAGCAGAAATATAAAGACCATAGAGGCCGCCTTCATAAGTAGCCAGTTCTCTCCAGACCGGATTATACTCTTCAGCAAATTTTTTCATATCAAGCACATTGCTCAATTCTACCAATACTCCATCATTGGCCAGATCATTCATCATACCTAGACCTGTAAGAACTACAATATCAGGAGGATTTCCTGCCTCTATACGGGTTGTTAATAAGGTCGGCAAGTCTCTGGTTCCTTCAAATTCAACCTCAATACCCGTGGCAGCCTCAAAGGTTTCCATGACCTTTTCAAAAGCCTCTAATTCTACACCTCCCCAGACACCCATCACCGTGACAGTCTCCCTGGCAAAAACACCTATACCTGAAATAAGCAAGAAGACCAACAGTAAAGCAACACACCTTTTCATTTTATAACCTCCTCGTTATTATTTCTTGCAACCGGTTGTATTCTTACTTAATTTACTCTATAATGGTTTCCTGATTTATCCCCTATTGCTTTGATGATAAATAGTTTTATTGCAACCGGTTGTATTCCACTTTAATTTTATAATGATTTTAAAGAAAAATCAAGTAAATTTTTGCACTATTTATAATCTTTCCACTACGGAGCCTGAATACTCTTACCCTTTTCCAACAATATTTCATTTCTATTATGGTAAATTTTTAGCCCCTCCCCGCTGATTAGGGTATATTCAGTTTTATCTTTAGTAATTACAACTTTTATAATCCTTTTTTGATATTTTACCTTAAACTCTAACTGCTCCCATTTGTCAGGCAGCCGGGGTGAGAAAAACAACTTACCGGCATGATTCCTCATGCCCGCAAAACCCTGAATCAGCGCAAGCCATGAGCCCGCCATTCCGGCAGTATGAAGGCCCTGATAGGTGTTCCCGTTATAGTCATCCAGATCTATCCGGGCAGTCCGCATAAAATATTTATAGGCATCATCTGCATATCCAATTTCACTGGCTATAATGCTATAAATCGCAGGAGAAAGAGAAGAATCATGGATGGTCCTGGGTTCATAAAAATCATAATTTGCTCTTTTCTCCTCCAGGGTAAATTGATCTCCTAAAAGGAACATCAATAATATTACATCAGCCTGTTTAATCAATTGATACCGCCAGATAATTAAAGGATGCCAATTTCTGACCAGGGGAATCTCCTCTGCAGGTATAGTTGATATATCTATTTGTTTTTTGTAAAGAAATGAATCATCCTGAGGATGGATTCCAAGTTCCCCGGAGAAAGGCAGGTACATGGCCTCAGCAGCCTTCTCCCATTCCTTCAGCTCCTCATCCTCCAGGTTTATCTTTCTTTTTAATTTAGTATATAAGTCAGGCTCTTCCTTTTCCATCTTCTTCATTACATCCAGGGCAAACTCAAGATTGAATTTCGCCATATAGTTCGTATAGCAATTATTATTTACTCCAGGCGTGTATTCATCCGGGCCACAGACTACATTAATACAGAACTTATTCCCTTTCAGGGGTATATAATCACCCCGGTCTGTCCACATTCTGGCTGTTTCAGCCAGGATCTCTGCCCCATATCTATATAGGAATTCCTTATCCCCTGTTGCATGATAATACTGATAGATGGCATAGGCTATATCAGCATTTATATGGTATTGAACTGTAGAGCCCATAAAGAATCCTGAGGCCTCTTCTCCATTTATAGTACGCCAGGGATAGAGGGCACCATCCAGTTTCATTCTCCTGGCGTTTTCCCTGGCCTTATCCAGTTTATCATAACGATACATCAAGAGACTCCTGGCAAACTCCGGCCTGCTGTAGAGGAAAAACGGTATTATATAGATCTCTGTATCCCAAAAGTAATGCCCCTCATAAAATTCACCGGTCAGACCTTTAGCTGCAATATTTGTTTTCCCATCACGGCCAACAGATTGCAAGAGCTGCAGGGCATTATACCTGAAAGCCTGTTGAAGGGCAGGGTCCCCGGCTATTTTTATATCCATGTCCTCCCAGTATTCCTTCATATATTCCAGGTGCTCAGTCAACAGGACCTGGCTGCCCTTTGCCAGCCCGGTCTTAAGTTCTGACAGCACCAGTTCTTTCAGATCATCCCTATGTAGTTCTTTATTATACTCCAGATCCAGTGATGTATAAACAGCCAGATGCCTGGACAGGCAATATTCTTCACCTTCCCTTACTTCCAGGTCATATTGGGAAATTAACTTTCCGGAAAGAACCTCCCTGCTTTCTTTCCTGATTACTTTTTCAGTATCAAAATAATTTGCAACAGCCATAAAGATCTGTATTCCTGTACTATCTGCCCTTTGTACAAGATATTCTATATCTTCCTGAAAAGCAATCTCTTCTATTGCAAGCAGTTTTTTCTCCCTGGGAAAGTGATAATTTTGTGAATTCCCATCTAACCGGGTGACCAGTCTTATAGAACCGGAGAAATTCAGAGGTTTAAATTTATATATAACCAGGCCAGTATGAGGAGAGGATTGGGATAAAAATCTCGTAATCCAGAACTGAATTTGTTTCCCTGTCGAACTTTCCCAGATAAACTCCCTTTCCAGGACTCCCTTTTTCATATCAAGAGCCCGCCTGTAATTTCTTACTTCTCCTTTCAATAAATCAAGCTTCTCCATATCGAGATAGATATTTATATTTGACCACTCAGCAATATTTATGATGGTCTGGCTTTTTTCAGGAAGGTCAGGTGCTTCTTCTCCATAAATTATTCCCTCTGAAGCATATACACCATTTATGTACATACCTGGTGTTGTAGTATTATCCGGTCCTGTATAATCTTCCTCCAGAGTACCACGCATCCCCATATACCCATTACCCAGGGAAAATATGGCCTCACTGAAGTGATTTTTCTCTACATTGAATTCCCTTTCCGTAACAGACCAGGGTTCATAAGGAAATAAGGCAATTTTTTCTTCCACTTCAAAAGCCTCCTTTCTATAAGAATTTATCCTTGTACAGATTTTAGGCTATCAATAATACATTCCAAACCCTCAATATTAAAACAGGACCTAAAAAATACAACCGGTTGCATTCGTATAATTATATATTCTCTATATTTTCAGAATATCCTTCTTTAATTATTATAAAACTTTTATGCACAGGCATATTACTCCCTCTCTCCCAAAATTTCATCTAAATCCACATCAGCCATAGTTTCATATACATAATCAGCAATTCCTACCCTCTCAGCTGGTCCTATACCAACAGCCAGCATATTGGCAGCCAGGGCTGCTTCCACTCCAGATCTGGCATCCTCAAAAACTGCACAATTTTCCGGAGATACACCGATCTTGTTTGCAGTAAACAGGAAAAGATCAGGAGCAGGTTTACTATTTTGTACACTATAGCCATCTGCAATATATTCAAAGACTTCCTCCAGTTCTAAATTTTTGATAACAGTCTTAGCATTTTTACTGGCTGATGCCAGGGCAAGTTTGTAGCCATTTTCTTTAAGTTTCTTTATCAAATCAGCTACACCGGGCAGGAGATCATCCGGAGTAATTGTAGTTATCAGCTCCTTATAGTATTGATTTTTCCTGTCCATTAAAAGCTTTTTTTCTTCTGCAGTATATTCTCTACCGGCCAGAACCAGCTCAAGTGACCTTTCCCTGGACACCCCTCTCAGCTCTTCATTATCCTTTCTGGTAAAAGGGATACCCTCTTCTGCAGCTAACCTTTTCCAGGCCTGATAGTGAAACTCTGCAGTGTCAGTAATAACTCCATCCAGATCAAAAATAAATGCTTTCAAACTTCTTTTCATTATAACTCTCCTTTCTATCCTGACTTTATTAATTAATCATAATAAATTATATTATAATCTACATCAAAAAACAAAGGTATTTAAAGAACTATTTTTTTGTATAATTTCTTATATAAAAAGACTCCTTCTCTGGTAATATTTAAAGAACTCATAAAAGCCAAAGAAAGGAGTCTTTTTTCTAAATGTTATATTAAAATTTCCCCAGAACCTTTTAATAAAATAAAAAAAAACACCCGAAGGTGTTTTTTAAAATTGGAGCGGGAAACGAGACTCGAACTCGCGACCCTCACGTTGGCAACGTGATGCTCTACCAGCTGAGCTATTCCCGCATATTGGTGGAGGGAGAAGGATTCGAACCTTCGTAGGCATCCGCCGGCAGATTTACAGTCTGCTCCCTTTAGCCACTCGGGCATCCCTCCGTATTTTAGAAGTAGGAAGTAAGTTGTCAGGTGTAGGAATGAAAACTTGTTTCTGACTTCTAACCTCTGACTTCTTATTTATTAGATGGTGGAGATAAGGGGACTTG
>JAAYRT010000054.1 GCA_012518635.1 Halanaerobiaceae bacterium
AATTAATCTTATATATCAGTGATAAGTTTGATCTGAGTGGTTCCGGTAAAGTCAATGAAAATGGTAACCCGGAAGATGTCTACTTATATTACAGCGGAAATCATACCTTAAATCCATCTGGTTCAACAAAATTTGTCAGTAATGTTTATGTAGAAAAAGCTGATATAGAGATTAGCGGCAGTGGAGGTATTACCGGTAATATAATCAGTGGTGGAAACAATGTAATAATCAGTGGTGATGCCTCTGCCATAGTCAGAGCTTTATATGCTCCAAATGCAGTAATAAAATATACGGGAAGCGGAAAAACCAGAGGGGCTGTCATAGGTAAAGATATAGAAATGTCTGGTGGTACCAGTATTATCTATGATGAAAGTGTTAAACATATAAATCCTGAAGATTTAGGATTTGAGACTGAAAAGGGTTACCGGAGAATCTGGCGTTAAAGGAGGCAAGATCAGTATGATAAATAGAGAAGATGGTTTTACTCTTATTGAGATGCTGCTAACAATTTTAATCTTTGCCATCGTTGGGCTTACATTGGCTTCTGTCTTTATGAATGGCGCCTTCGGGCTGCAGCTCAGCAGCCAAAAAACCACAATATAAACACTGCACAGTATAATCTTAATGAAGCCATCCTCAATTTTGACAATACTGGTTTAGATACAATAACTGTCATATTCAACGAAGATCAGGTTGATGAGATTAGTTTAACGGTTAATGGTACCTTGATTCAAGAAGAAATAAATGGGGTCATACTGGAATATTTTGAGGTTGTGATACCTGATGCCTGATGTAAAAAAAATACTAGGAAAAGAAGATGGACTTACTCTGGTAGAATTATTGACAGTTATAGGTATTATGGGACTAATGGTTATAGCTTTTTATTCACTCGTTACTTTCTCCCCGACGGGGCATAATCAAGCCCAAAATATTGCTCAGAGACAGAGTGATTTTAATCTCATACAGACATATTTTAAGAATGAATTAGCAAATGCCATTGAGATTCATATGCTGGATTCATTACCTGACCCCCTCGACAATAATTATAACTATATCTATCTTGATAACGGCTCCCTTATCTTAAGGGAGGGTACTACAACAAGAGCAATTGTTGAAAACAGGGTTGACAATCTCCTATTCTCCCTGGAAGAAGCCAGTTCCACTAATCATAATAGTTTATATAAATATATTCTGGTCTATACTGTAAATGACATTGAATCTTCTCTTATCCTGAATAATATAAATTATGATATATCCGATAATCATAAAACAATTATAGCTTACCGAAAACCCTGATGAAGAGTAAACAACCCGGATTTTTCAAAGTAACCCGGGTTGTTTTTATTAGCCCCTATTCCCTGAACATACGGGCCAGATCCTCCACTGCTTTTTTCTCTATCCTGGAGACATAGGACCGGGAGATTCCCAGAATTGCTGCAACCTCCCTCTGGGTCAGCTGCCGGCCATCCACCAGGCCGTATCTGAGTTTGATGACATTCTTCTCCCGGTCCGACAGTTCCTCTATCTTATCATATAACTTCTCTTCATTTAAGACCTTTTCCACCTTATTAATTACCGGGTCATCCTCTGCTTCCAATATATCCAGCAGTGTTATCTCATTCCCCTCTGTATCTGAACCAATGGATTGTTGTAACATGGTCTCATTGTTCAATTTCTTCGTTGAACGCAGGTACATCAGGATTTCATTTTCAATACAGCGGGCAGCATAGGTAGCCAATTTGGTACTTTTGCTATTATCATAGGTATTTATCCCTTTTATCAAACCAATGGTCCCGATAGAAATCAGGTCTTCACTTTCTGTATGATGTGAATCATATTTTTTAACAATATGGGCTACCAGCCTTAAATTCCTCTCAATCAAAATATTACGGGCCCTCTCATCCCCTTCCTTCATTTTCTCCAGGTATTTTTGCTCTTCCTCTGGACTCAGTGGTTCGGGAAAAACCTTACCATTTCTGATATAGGAAACCAGTAAGAGATATCCCTTCAAGAGACTGGCCAATATGGCTAACAAAAAAGACCCACCTCCCCCACTAATGGCTCTAAATTATATATATGAGGCGGGTCTCCCTTTTGTGTTATATTTTAAGCAGATTTTAATATTGGATCTCATCTTCAAGGATACTCAAAGGCATCCTTTCCTGCAAATCCTTTATGATAGCCAGCACATCTGCCCTGGTCCCCGGAGTGATATCCAGGTGGATCAGCCCGCTGGTCTCCCTGTCTATAGTAGCCAGGGCCAGGCCTTCATAGGCCTTGAAAAGCATGTCCACGAAGACGATCTCTTCCCTGGGAACCTTAATGGTTATCCTGCTGGTCTCCTGACAGGTTCCATTATCCAAGTCAAATCTTCTCCCTTCTTACTAGATAAAAAGGTTTCACTTCTTTTGTGACGGGAATCCTGATCAGTTCCCTGGCACGGCCGGCCTCCTCTACCTCTTCCCCTTCTTCGTTAATGATATAGCTTAAATCTACTGCAAAGGGCTCACAATCAGGGCCGAGAATTTCCAGCCGGTCTCCCCTGAAAAATTTATGCCTCACTTCCACCAGGGCCTCCCCGATTGCCGGTGAATCACCTCCTGCCGGAGAATCCCCCGGCCTGCTTACCCCTGTATAGGGCATAAAGTCCCGGACAACACCCATGAAATCATAATCCCGCTGATAGGAAGAGGTTCCATAATTATGGTCCTCCGGGCCAGGTGAACTGAAAAAGAAACCAGTTGTATAGTCCCGGTTACTTATCTTATACAGTTCTCTCAGCCATTCTTCCCTGAATCTATAATTCACCGGATCCTGATAATAGGAATCCAGGGCCTTCCGGTAAACAGAAGTAACCGTAGCTACATAATGAAGGCTCTTCATCCTGCCCTCTATTTTCAGGCTGTTTATCCCTGTCCCGATTATTTCCGGTATATGTTCGATAAGGCACAGGTCCTTTGAATTCATGATATAGGTTCCATGCTCATCTTCAAATATAGGGAAGTATTGTCCCGGCCTCCTCTCCTCTACCAGATAATACTTCCAGCGGCAGGAATGGGCGCACATACCTCTATTGGCATCCCGGGCAGCCATATAATTACTCAGCAAACAACGGCCGGAGTAGGAAATACACATGGCGCCATGTACAAACATCTCCAGCTCTATGTCTGTCTTTTCCCTTATCTCCTGGATTTCTTCCCTGGAAAGTTCCCTGGCCAGGATAATCCGCTCTATCCCCTGTTCCTGCCAGAAACGGACACTGGCCCAATTTACAGTATTGGCCTGGGTGCTGAGATGGAGGGGCACCTTGATACCTTCCTCCCTGATAATACTTATGACTCCAGGATCTGAGACAATCAGGGCATCTACCCCCAGTTTTTCCAGCTGGTGCAGGTATTCCGGCAGGCCGGTCAAATCTTCATTATGGGGAATCATGTTCACAGTAACATAGATCCTGGCCTGATGATTATGGGCAAATTCAACTGCCTCTTTCAATTCCTCCATGGTAAAATTATCTGCCCCTTCCCGGAGGCCGTAATTATAGCCGCCGCAATAGACAGCATCTGCACCATAGAGGATAGCCATCTTCATTTTCTCCAGGTTCCCGGCAGGGGCAAGTAACTCAACCTTATTCCCGGCCGGATTAATATTTTTCCTATCCATTTTCATCTCTTCCATACCCTTTAACTCATCCATCTCTATATTCTTATCAAGCATCATGATATTTTCCTTTCTATCGTCTTCCTCCTGTACTAAAGGAAAACCAATCTTTTTTCCTCAATCCTCCGGACAACTCTTTTTGACACTCAGGGCCAATCCATCTCCCAGAGGAAGAATCATGCTGTCCAGGCAGGGGTGTTCCTGAATCACCTCTATATATTCCTGCAGAGCCCTGACCATGGTCCTCCGCTTATGGGCAATCCTGCCGGATTTTCTTACATAACCCCGGTAGAGGACATTATCAGCAATTATCAGCCCTCCCCCGGGAACCTGATCCAGTACCAGTTCTAGGTAATTCAGATACTGCCCCTTGGCCGCATCTATGAAAACAAAATCAAATTCTCCCCCCAGAAGGGGCAATACTTCCAGGGCATCACCAAATTTAGGCCTTATCTTTTCTCCCAGGCCGGCAACCTGAAAATTCTCCCTCGCTGCCAGATACATGTCTTCATCCTTTTCTATGGTGACTAATTCTGCCTCCTCTGCCAGGGCCCTGGCCATCCAGATAGTTGAATAACCGATGGCTGTGCCGATTTCCAGAATCCGCCTGGGTTTTACAGCCCTGATCAACAGCTGCAGAAACTGCCCTACCTCTGCCTTGATGATGGGTATATAATCCTTTCCGGCCCTTTCCTCCAGGGCCAGTAAAAGGGCATCCCTTTGGGGGATAAAAATACTCTTACCACTCAAGTTACCATCCATGCTATCTCCTCATTTCATTCTGTAACCTCAGATGTTCACTATAACTCCTGGTAAAGACATGGCTTCCATCACTCAGGGCGAAGTAAAATAAATAATCTACATCGGCAGGGTTCAGGGCAGCCTTAATGGCTTCTGCCCCCGGATTGGCTATCGGACCCGGCGGCAGACCAGGGTAGAGATAGGTATTATAGGGTGAATCTATCCTCAGATCACTATATAGGATCCGTTCTTTCCTCTCTCCCAAAATATATTGTATACAGGCATCAATCTGGAGATACATATTGGCTCTGAGCCGGTTATAGATGACTGCTGCCACTAGAGGTTTCTCTTCATCAAGTTTGGCCTCCTTTTCGATGAGGGAGGCAATGGTCATAATCTCGTGTATACTATATCTGCTGACCAGCTCTCTATTTACCTCCAGGCCTGTCTCCAGTTCCCCTGCCGGATCAAGTGCTGCTTCAAGCCTCTCCAGCCAACGGGATTCAAAGACAGAAAGCATTACCTCCAGGATTTGTCCCGGCTTATACTCAGTGGGAATTATATAGGTATCCGGGTAAAGAAAGCCCTCCAGCGGATAGATGATATCCATATCATCATTTAAATAATCCTTCCCTGGATTGACCCTGGCATATCTTAGAAACTCCTCTTCACTATAGGAGGTCAGGACAGCCAGCCTCCTGGCAATCTCTTCTACTGTAAAACCTTCTGGTATGGTGACCCGGAAGGTGGCCACCCTTCCGCTGGCCAGCAAATCAATGATATCCAGCATACCAAATTCAGCTTTTATATTATAAACACCGGCTTTCAGGCTGTTCTCCAGGCCCTTGAGATTAATTATTAGATTAAACAGGGTTCTGGATTTTATAAGCTCCTGCCTGTAAAGTTCTTCAGCAATCTGCCTGGCTGATGAACCGCTTTTGATTATAATCTGCTTTTCTGTCACCAGTTTCTTATTTGGTCCCAGTAAATCAGC
>JAAYRT010000173.1 GCA_012518635.1 Halanaerobiaceae bacterium
ATAGCTGAGGAACTGAACAGGCAGGTAGAACAATTTAAGATATAAGGAAGAGGATGTGGGAAGGCGGTCTGTACCGTCTTCCTTTTGTGATTATTAATGACATTATTAGTACTTTTTGTGGATTTATCTACTATACTATTTTTGCTATAATTTATATTGCAAGGAGGTAGTCAGTGGAGAGTCCAATTAGAAAAATAATAGGGGTTTTTGTCTTTGTACTTATAAGTTGTACTGGTCTTTATATTTTATTTGATTTATTTGGAAAAATTCGATTGACTTTTCTGGAATATAAATATATACTACAATATACTCTATATGTCCTTTTTTTTCTTGTTTTTATTCTAAGTTTCTTTCTGAATAAAAGCAGGGTTTTTTTCCTGCAGTTTTTCTTATTATTGCACTTTTTAATGATTGATTTTTATTCCGGTCAAGCTAATACCTTTGAACCGGCATTCAGTATTTTAATCCTGCTCTTCAATTTAATGTTTATTAGCTCTTATAAAGAAAGAGGGATATTTACAGCCAGTGGTATCAGACGCTTTAGCTTCATAATTATCCAGTTTTATTTTTTCTATCTTTTAACAATTCAGGACAATCTATATAATGAGGTTATGGAAGCGTTTGCCCAGGTAAATCAGGGGTTTTTGGCCTTTTCTGCGTTATTCTTCCTCCTTTCCCTGGTAAATATAGGGAAGAGTTTAAACAGTAATGAAGACTATGCTTTTTTCTTTGTATTAATAAATATATTTGTATTGTTCTTTTATATGAAGAGTGATTATGCTTTACTAATTTTAATATTCACTTTTTTCTCAGTTTTATTTTTTATTTTTGCTATTCTGAAGGATTTTTATGCTATAGCCTATCTGGATGAACTGACAGGACTTCCTGGCCGGCGGGCTCTAAGGGAAGAATTTTTAAAACTTGGTGATAATTATTCCATAGCCATGCTGGATATTGATTTTTTTAAAAAATTCAATGATAAATATGGCCATGATGTAGGCGACCAGGTCTTAAAAATGGTGGCCGGCATGATGGAGAGAACAGAAGGGGGAGCAAGGGTATATAGATATGGAGGAGAGGAATTTACTATATTATTTCCCGGCAAAAATGCCAGGGAAGCTTATCCTTTCCTGGAAGAATTGAGGAAGAGGATTGCCAGCAGGCCTTTTATAATAAGGAATGATAAAGGTAGGAAAAAGAAGGATGGAAAAGGGATAAAAACAAGGGAAGAGGTCAGGATAACAGTCAGTATAGGTGTTGCCGGGAAAACATCTAATGCAGAAAGCCCTGAGGATGTTATAAAAAGAGCAGACAAGGCCTTATACAGGGCTAAGAAAAAAGGCAGGAATTGTGTTAAATTCTGAAAATTCAGCAGGATTTTGCTGAAAAAAAGAGAAATATATTAAGGACAGGAAAAGAATAGGGGAGGTTATAGGGTTGAAAAGGGTTTTAATCGTTGATGATGCTGCTTTTATGAGATTGAATTTGAAGAATATATTAAAGGAAAATTATGAGATTGCAGGTGAGGCAGAAAATGGGCAACAGGCGGTAGAGATGTACCAGGAGTTAAAGCCTGACTTTGTTACCATGGATATCACCATGCCTGTCATGGACGGTCTGGAGGCTATTAAGGAAATTAAAAAGATTGATCCTGAAGCCAATATCATTGTCTGTAGTGCCATGGGGCAACAGAAGATGATTATTAAAGCTATCGAGGCAGGGGCCAAGGATTTTATTGTTAAGCCCTTTAAGGAGCAGAGGGTATTGGAAGCTATTGGAAAACTTAAATTATAAAGAGGAATTATATCCTTTTCTGATTTATTAGCAGGAAAAAGCCAGGTTTTTAGCGAATAAGCATACATAAATACATAAAATAGTTTCTTTCAATATGTCTTAAGGAGGTGTCCCGGTGGGTTCCATTATTAATCTACTCAGCAAGGGCCTTGATGGATCTTTTATCAGGCAAAGGGCACTGGCCAATAATGTCGCCAATGCTCAAACACCTAATTATAAGAGACAGGATGTTGACTTTATTAGTGTTTTGAGGAGAGAACAGGGAGAAAATAAATCATTGCCATTGAAAGCTACTTCAAAATCTCATCTGAAAGGTAGTGAATTCAGGCAGGATCATTTCTTCTCTTTTGTTTTGCAAAAAAACACCAGTTACCGAAATGATAAAAATAATGTGGATATTGAAGTAGAGATGGCAGAAGTGGCAAAAAATGCCCTCTATTATAATACATTGTCCAGACAGATTGATGAGCAGTTTTCAATTTTGCGGAATGTTATTAATAAGGGAGGCGGAGCGTGATGTTTAACTCTTTTGATATCAGTGCTTCGGGTATGACTGCACAAAGGCTGAGGATGGATATTATTGCCGATAATATTGCTAATGTTGAGACGACGAGAACAGTGGATGGACTCCCCTACCGGAGAAAATTGGCTGTTTTCCAGGAAAGAAGCACCACACCTTTCAGAGAATTCTTAAAAAAGAAGACGGGAGAAAGTGCTGGTACAGGCAGCGAAGGTGTACAGGTAGTTGGAATTACTGAAGACCCTTCACCCTTTAAGATGATATATAATCCTGGCCATCCTGATGCAAATGAGGAAGGTTATGTTGCCATGCCCAATGTAGATATAGTTTCAGAGATGGTAGATATGATTAGTGCTTCCAGGGCTTATGAAGCCAATATTACGGTTTTAAATACTGCCAAGAGTATGGCCATGAGGGCTCTGGAAATTGGCCGTGGCTAGTATGTTCAGTAATTAATTCAGAGGAAAAGGGATGATCAGAACATGTTTAGGATAGAGGGAATATCTGATAACCTCCGCTTATTACCTACTGCAGGAGAAGCTAAAAAGCTTAATGAAGATAAGCAGGTATCCTTTACCGAATTGTTAAAGGAGAAACTTAATGAAGTAAATGAGCTCAAAATAACTGCTGACAGGATGACTGAAGATTTTATCCTGGGCAGGACAGATAATATACACCAGATAATGATCGCTACTGAAAAGGCCAAACTGGCTCTGGATCTTACTGTTGCTATCCAGAATAAGGTTGTTTCTGCTTATAATGAAATTATGCGGATGCAGATCTAGGTGTTTTCATTAAGGTATGAAAGAGGTTAAAAAATGTCTGACTGGTTAAAGGATTACATAGAGCAAATTAAAGAAATATGGTCAAAATTAAATAAGAGGACTAAAATCATCATTGCTATCAGTGCGCTTGTTTTAATTACATCATTTATTTTCATTATATTCAGTAGTGGTCCTGAATATCAGGTCTTGTTTAACCAATTAGACCCTGTAGATGCTAATACCATAATAGAGGAGCTGGAAGGCCAGGGAATAGATTATCAGTTGCGTGATGCTGGCAGGACAATTCTGGTTCCAGCTAATCTGGTTTATAAGACCAGGTTAAATATGGCCGGGCAAGGTCTTCCTACACAGGGAGTAGTTGGTTTTGAAATCTTTAATCAAAACAGTTTTGGAGCTACTGATTTCGAGCGCAATGTTAACTATTACCGGGCTTTAAATGGTGAATTAAGCCGCTCCATACAGGCTCTGGATGCAGTGGAGTATGCCAGGGTGCAGATTACTGCCCCGCGGGAAAGTCTTTTTATCGAAGAGGAAAAAAGTGCTGAGGCTTCTGTCCTGTTAAAATTGATTCCTGATTATAATATAAGCAGGGAACAGATTAAGTCTATAGCCAAACTGGTTTCCAGTGCAGTGCCTGGATTGGAACCGGAGAATGTTACCATTGTAGATACTGCCGGCAATCTGCTCAGTGATCTCTTGAAGGAAGATGAGATGCAGGGCTTTAACCAGAGATTGACGATGAGCCAGTTTGAATTACAGACCCAGCTTTCAAATCAAATTCGTAATGACCTTACTAGATTACTGGCCAGGGTTCTGGGACCGGATAATTTTACCGCACAGGTAAAGGTGAAACTCAATTTTGATCAGCGGGAAGTGGAAAGCAGGCTTTTTTCACCAGTGGTAGGTGATGAAGGCATAATCCGCAGCCAACAGGAGAGAAGGGAAAACTACCAGGGCAGTATAGCTGATGCGACTGGTGTTCCTGGTACCACCTCCAATATACCTCAATACCAGTCAATAGAGGGTGGTGGGGAAACTGGTTCATACAGCAGCTATGAGGCAATTACAAATTATGAGATAAATGAGGTCGTTGAACGGAGGGTTTATTCCCCGGGAAATATAGAAAGTATCGCCACTGCAGTGATTATTAACAACAGGATCCAGGAGGAGGATCTGGACAAGTTGCGCAGTGCCATAGAGGCTGCTGTTGGTTATAACCCGGAACGGGGTGATACATTAATGGTTACCAGTCTTAATTTTGATAAATCTCTGGAAGAAGAGATTGCCCTTGCCCAGGCTTCTGAAGCAGAAGCTCAACGCCAGAGGATGTTAATATATGCCGGTCTTATCGCTTTTATATTTATAATCCTCTTTACATTGTCCCTGGTTTTATTCAGAAGGCGGCGGGTAGAAGAAGAAATGCCAGAACATGTCCTGGACTTACTTGTTGACGATACACTGGATGAAGAGATAGCCGTAGGACTGGAGACAGAATTGACAGATGAACAGAAAAAACGGAGAGAGATAATGAGACAGCTGACAGAACTTGTTTCTGACAAACCTGAAGAAATTACCCAGATTATTAAGAGCTGGTTACTGGATGAGTGATAAGGGGATGATCTGATGGATTATAACAGATTAAATGGAAAACAAAAAGCAGCAATACTTCTGGTGGCTCTTGGTCCTGATGTCTCTGCTACTGTATTCAAGCATTTAAATGATGAAGAGATTGAAGAACTGACCCTGGAAATTGCCAATCTCCGCTCAGTGGAAAAAGAGATAAAAGACAGGGTGCTGGAAGAGTTTTACGAACTTTGCCAGGCCCATGATTATATAAATCAGGGCGGTATCGAATATGCCAGGGAAGTATTGGAAAAAGCAGTAGGTAAGGAGAGGGCCAACAGTATCCTGGAAAGGCTCA
>JAAYRT010000055.1 GCA_012518635.1 Halanaerobiaceae bacterium
ACCATCTCTGGCAAACTATAACGTTCGATCAATCAAATCTCCTCATTTCCATACCTTGCTATTCTTCTATTCCGTAATCATCTTAGCAAATGGTAATAGTGTTGTCAAGTTTACCCCTGGAATGATTCCTGGAGTTAAATCAGGAAATTTCATACTATTTATTGCTATTTTTTGCAGGAATTATTTTGCCCTGACTGTAAAAAGGTATTTTTTTATTTACAGTGAATTATATAATGAATCATGTTTTTTATTTATTGCATAGCAGATATCTAAGGGGTAAATACCCTGGCTGTTCTAAAGAGGGGTGACCTGTTTACCTTTTACATCAATGGCAGTTATCTGGCAGAACAGGAGTTTGAGGAAAACAATGGTGTAGTAGGCCTACAGGCTGGCAGTTCCCAGGATGTTCCTGTTACTGTCCTCTTTGATGACTTCAAATTACTGGAACTGCCGGAATTGGAGAATTAAAATTTTATAAAATCTGAAGAGATTGAACCCCTGGCAGATTTACGCTGCTCAGGGGGACTTTTTTCTATGAAATTACAATTACCGGATTTGCCACAGAGGCTATAATATATTATATTATTATATATAAGGAAGGGAAAAAAGATGGGAAAAGCATTTGTCAATGAACAGAAAAAGATAATGATATCAAATATAAACACAACCCGCTCCATCGAGATTGGGGATGCTGCTATCGATTGCGGCTTTCTCCTCCAGTTTCCCGGAGTCACCTTGCCCATCTTTTTATATTTAGCTACCCATATGGATGATGATTACCTGATCCGGACCAGTCCTACAATCATCTCCACCTATCTGCCTGATACCTATACAGTGGAAGATATCTATGCCGGTTTAAGCCATTTAAAAAATGAGGGTATCATAGATTGTAGCGGCGAGAGGGAGGGGGATTATACCTACCTGATCCGGGTGAATATAGATAATATCAGGCAGGCCAGCCACCCTGCCCCGGAAACTAAAAAAGGGCTGAAGAATATCTACTTCAATGACCGGGAACTGCGGCAGGAAATCCTCCAGCTGCCCCGGCCCTGCCGGGCTGAGCTCTTCCAGGGTATCCTGACCTTCGTTCCACCGGAGGAGGACCTGGAACTCCTGGAGGGTAAGATTACACAGTGGCTGGAGGATTTTCCAGCAGATATGATCAAGGAATTGATCCGCCGGGTAGACAAATGGCAGGCCAGGTACGATAACCCGGCAGAGGGAACCTTTCACTATCTGAAGGGGATTATCGATGACTGGTATAAGAAAGAGACCTTTACCTATGAAAAACTGCAGGACCAGGATAAACTCTTCCGGGAGATCCGGGAGATTTCCCGCCTCTATGGGCTGGCAGAATGGCATAATATCAGCCCGGTACAGCTGGAGACCTTCCGGAACTGGCTCCAGGAGGATTATCCCCTCAGTGCAGAAATAGTCAAACTGGCTATAAGGGAGGCCTTCCGGCGGAAAAAGGACGGACAGCCATCCCTGCAGTATATAGAGGATAACTTCATTAAGCCATTCAAGGAAAAGAAAATCAGGGATACAGGAGAAGCCCTGAAATTACTGCAAAAAAACAGGACTGTGAAAAAGAAAAAGGAAAAGCGGGTCCCCTTTAACTGGGACAGGCTGGCCTGGGATTTTGAAGATTAGAATAGAGGGTGTTTAGCATGGCAACCAATGAAAAGTTGATGGAGAGAATAGAATACAGGAATACAGAGTTTCAGTTACTGGGTATCCTATTACAATATCCGGAAAAAATAGATGAAGTTGCTGACTCCCTGGAGGCGAAACATTTCCTGGATCCCCAGGCCCAGCTTATCTACGATATCCTCCTGGCCCAGTACCAGGAGAGTAATCAGATTTCCAGGACAAAACTTTTCCTGAAATTAAAGAAAGACGGGATTATCAAGAATCCCGAGGAAATGATTGAAAGACTTACCTCCGGTTTCAATACCGTAGATGAACTGGAACCTACCATAGATATAATCAAGCTGAATTACCAGAGGCACCTGATCAGTAAGGCGGCTGAAAGATTACAGCATCTGGTGGATAAAACAGACCTGAATATTGATGATTATCAGGCCAGGGCCCAGGAGATTATCTTTGAGGCCACCAATGAAAATAGCAGCCAGCAAAAACATATCTATGACATGGAAGAAGCCCTGCTGGTCTCTTACGAGGGTTATTTAGCCAGGAAGAGCAAGGAGGGGGACCTGGGCCTCCATACCGGCTTTATCTCCCTGGATAATCTCATCGGCGGTTTCAAAAAGGGGCACCTGAATGTCATCGCTGCTTCCACCAGTATGGGTAAATCCGCCTTTGCCATCAATATTGCCAAAAATGTATTGAAGAGGGAAATACCTGTAGCCATCATCAGTCTGGAGATGGATGCCCAGGAGATAGTTGACAGGATGATTGTCCAGGAAGCCGGCGTCAATGCGTGGAAATACAGCCAGGGTGAAACCAGTGACGAAGAAGACATGAGGATTGCCAAGGCCCTGGATAACCTTCATAAACTACCCCTGATGATCTCTGATGAGAGGGGCCTCAATGTGGCCCAGATCAGGGCCCGGCTCCGCAAATTCAGGGCCCAGATGGGCGGACTGGGACTGGTAATCATAGACTACCTGCAGATGATCCAGCTGCCTGAAGACCAGTTACACAATACAGCCAGGGCAGTGGGCCAGGTGGTCCTGCAGCTGCGTAACCTGGCTGCAGAGCTGGACACACCAATAATCCTGGTTTCCCAGATCAGCAGGAGTTTTGCCAGCAGACAGGATAAAAGGCCTGTCCTCTCCGACCTGCGTGATTCAGGTAATATTGAGGAGATTGCGGACGGGGTTATCTTCCTCTACCGCCATGCCCATACCAGTGCTGCTGCCCGGGAAAAGGCCATAGAGGAAGGAACGGAAAGGGATACAGAGATCATCGTAGCCAAGCAGAGGACCGGCCAGACCGGTTCTGTAAAACTCTATTTTGAGAATGAATATGTACGTTTCGTAGACCCAGAGAATCTCTCCCTGGAAGGAATGATACCCTATGAAGGACAATAGGGGTAAGGGTATGGATCAGCTGGATTTCCGACTGATCCTGGCCTTTACCAATGCCTATAGCAGCCTCTATAGAGAGGGACTCATTAGCCAGGAACAGCTGGAAAGTGTCCTGATCCTTCTGGATAATTACCATAAGTTCACAGCAGAAGAGCTGGAAAACAAATTAAAGAAAATATTTCCGGACATTCCTGAGTAAAATACTTGTAATTATTTTATTTTTAGTGTATAATAAATATTGAGAAAATTGCCAGTCATAAGAATATAAGTTTATAAGGAGGTTGATAAGCATGTCTAACTTAGAGGCAATCTCTATCTTACTGGAACATGCTCCAGAAAAAAATGTTCTTGATTATGTGGCACAAAAGCTAAAAGCAAATGAAAACTATTTTGCCAACTTTAACAGAGAAAAGCTAGTTTTTGATTTCATGATTTCCAGCTAGAAGGAAAAGGGCTGTTCCCCCGAACAGCCCTTTTTTTTATGCCTGTATTTATGCTTCCACTACCTGAATCTTTATATCAGCAGTAACATCCTCGTACAGCCTGACCTTCACCCTGTGCACTCCCAGGGCTTTGATATTCTCCTCCAGTTGGATCTTTCTTCTATCTATCTCATAACCGGCTTTAGCCACAGCATCAGCAATATCCTTGGTAGTTACAGAACCAAAGAGCCTGCCCTGTTCCCCGGCCTTGACTGCAATAACAAATTTCTCTTTTTCCATCCGGGAGGCCATCTCTTTTGCTGCTGCCTTTTCTTCCTCCATCCTTCTCTGCACAGCCTTCTGTCTTTCCTTTAACTGCTGGACATTACCCTTGTTGGCTTCTTCCGCCAGGCCCCTTGGAAAGAGATAGTTTCTGGCATAACCGTCAGAAACATTGACTATATCGCCTTTTGAACCTAAGTTCTTAACATCTGCCTTTAAAATTACCTTCATCTATAACCCTCCTTTTAAAACTTCTTTTCAGTTGCAAAAGCTTAAGCTTTTTGATTTCTCCGCAGATTAAACCACATATCTATGAAGCCTAAAAATATCAATACATAGATTACAAAAATATTAAAGAAAAAGAGGGCAAATATGACAAGAACCAAAAGGAAATTGGAAGTCCTTCTACCCAGCCAGTTCACCACCACTGCAAAACCCTGTAAGAAAATCAGGAAAAAAAGCAAGATCATTAAATTGATGATTACCACCCTGGCCTGTTCTGAAAGTCCCCCGGGGCTGCTGTATTGCAGATAGGTCCTGGCCACAATCAGTAAGACCAGGGCCAGGGAAATCCACCAGCGGGGAAAACGCCAGGTACTGAATGGTTTATATTGATGGAGGTCAAAACCCTTCCTCCTCAAATACCAGGTACTTATATAATAAATCAGGATACCGTGTATAGCTGAAGTAACCAGTAAAAGAGACGGTACAAGGGTTTTCAGCAAATACAGGAACTGTTCCAGGATTATATCATACTGTGGGAAAAGCCCGGCAGCATCCAGATAGGCCCTCATCTCCGTCACCAGGGCCTGGTAATTAAAGCCCAGTATATAGGGTAAGGAAAGGGCCATGGCCAGGTTGGAGATGATCACTGCCACTATGGTCAATACCATAGTCCAGAAGGGATTGAACTTCTCCCTTATGCCTGAGCCAAGGAAAAAGCCAATCAGGCCAAAGCTCAGTATGGAATAAACCCCCATGATTATACCATTGGGGATATCGTAAACAAGCCCAACCAGGAGGCCGTTGACAACAGCCACCAGGGCCACCAGGGGAACAGCTTCCCCGGTACCATATTTCACTATATAGAAGACTATGGGTATAGGCCAGATTAGATAGATAAAGGCTGAAAAGAAAGGGAATATCAAGCTGATAAAGGTTAAAACAACCAGCAGTATAATGGTCTTCATGAAATCCTTAGTTTTCATCAGGAGTGCACACCTCTCAAAATTTACAGTAGGATATGAAAGAAAGGAGGCTGGTTCCGCCCTCTGCCTCCCTCCCTTCCATCTTATTCTTTTACAAATGGTAACAGGGCAATTTGTCTTGCTCTCTTAATCTCTCTGGTTACAGCCCGCTGATGCTTGGCACATGTTCCCGTAATTCTTCTGGGAATAATCTTGGCCCTATCAGTTATAAAACGTTGTAAAGTCCTTACATCTTTATAATCTATTTCTTTATCCTTATTGGCACAGAAATAACAGGTCTTGTTTCTGCCTCTTGCCATGGCTTATGTCCCCCTTTCTAAAATGGTACATCAAAGTCGTCATCCAGATCCAGATCACCTAAAAAGTCGTCACCTGTATTATCACTGCCTGAAGTACCGAAATCGTTGCCATGATTGCTATGGCCGCCGAAGTTATCCTGGCTGCCGAAGTCATTAGACGTCCTGTCACTCCGCCATTCGAGAAAACGGACATCATCAGCTACGACCTCCGGATTAATATAAGTACGGCCGCCACTTTCATTTTTCCGGATCTGTAGGGAACCATCTACTGCTACCAGCTGGCCCTTGCCCAGGTACTGGGCACAGTGTTCAGCCAGCCTTCTCCAGGTAACTATATTGATAAAATCAACCTCTCGCTCTCCCTGTTGGTTGGTATAGTTACGCTGCACAGCAAGGGTAAAAGAAGTCACAGCAGTACCATTGCTGGTATAACGCATTTCCGGATCCCTGGTTAAACGACCAATTAATACAATACGATTTAACATCCCTGGTCACCATCCTGTTAAAAAGAAGGCCTTAGCCTTCTTTATTAATTACTAAAGAACGCAGAACACCGTCAAGAATTCTGAAATTACGTTCCAACTCTTTAACCAGGGCAGTACCACCTTTAAAGGTCATTATGACATAAAAACCTGTGTCATATTTATTAATCTCATAGGCCAACTTCTTGTTGCCCCATACATCTACCTCTACAATTTCACCCTGGTTATCGGTGATAATGCCTTTGATTCTCTCCAGAAGCGCATCCCTGGCTTCTTCCTCCAGATCTGGCCTTAAAACAAAGGCTGTTTCATATAAACGTGTCATTCTCCTCTTCACCTCCTCCATCCGGACTAAGCGGCCCTGCATCAGAGTACAGAGCATGGAATCATTCATCCTACATTATAACATCCTTTAAAGTCTTATGCAAGACAAAGATTAAAACCTTATACATTAAAGCGGAAATGACAGATGTCCCCATCCTTGACAAGGTAATCCTTGCCTTCCAGGCGCAGCAGGCCCTCTTCCCGGGCCCTGGCCATGGAACCGGCCTCGACCAGGGCTTCATAGGCAACTACCTCAGCCCTGATAAAACCCCGCTCCATATCACTATGGATTTTACCGGCAGCCTGGGGTGCTGTGGAACCTTCCCTGACTGTCCAGGCCCGGACCTCCTGTTCTCCTACTGTGAAAAAGGTAATCAGGCCCAGGAGCCTGTAACCGGCCCTGATGACCCTGTCCAGTCCCCTTTCCTCTAAACCCAATTCTGCCAGGAAGAGGTCTGCCTCCTCCTTTTCCAGTTCAGCTATATCTGCCTCGATTTTAGCACTGACCGGAACCAGTTCAGCCCCTTCCTCTGCTGCCAGTTTTTTTACTGCTTCTACCATTTCATTCTCTCCTGTAAGCAGGGTATCCTCGTCCACATTGGCGATATAGATCATAGGCTTGGCACTCAGCAGGGATAATTCCTTGATTAATCTTCTTTCTTTTTCACCCGGTTCCAGCTGGCGCAGGCTGCCTCCAGCCTCAATTACAGAGATAAAATGATCCAGGATGGCCAGCTCCTCCCTGGGCTCTTTGGCACCGCTTTTTGCTGCCCGTTCTGTCTTTTCCCGCCTTTTTTCTATTGTGGCCAGATCTGCCAGCAACAATTCTGTATTGATTATCTCTATATCCCTGACGGGGTCGATGCTCCCATCCACATGGGTTACATTCTCATCTTCAAAACACCTGACTACCTGGGCGATGGCATCCACTTCCCGGATATGGGCCAGAAACTGGTTGCCCAGGCCCTCTCCCCGGCTGGCACCCCTGACCAGCCCGGCAATATCCACGAACTCAATGGTAGTCGGGACCTTCCTCTTCGGTTGATAAATCTCAGTTAATACATCCAGCCTTCTATCAGGAACACTGACCACACCTACATTGGGGTCAATGGTACAGAAAGGGTAATTTTCTGCCTCTGCTCCTGCATTTGTTAAGGCATTAAAAAGTGTAGACTTTCCTACATTCGGTAGTCCAACAATTCCAATCTGCATTTAATTCTCACCTTCCGTAATTATTTCTTTTACTCTTTTCTCAAATTGTCTTCTAGGCAGCATGATGAGCCGGCCACAAGTAGTACATTTAGCCTTAAAATCCATGCCAATCCGGGTAATCTCCCAGATGTCCCCCCCACAGGGATGCTTTTTTTTCAGGCGGACCTGATCCCCCAACCTGTATTCCCGATTCTCCAATTTCCTGCCCCCTTCCAGTATGATTTAAAGATTATCCATTGGAATGTTCTTTATTGGACATTGAATTGGAAGCCAATACAAAATGAGGATAGGCAATCCTGATTCCCACTTCATCGAAGTGCTCCTTGATTCTCTGCCGCAAATGGCGGCCCATTCCCCATTGTTCCATAGGCCTGGTCCTGGCCATGAGGCGGAGGACTACTCCCGTATCGGAGAGATCCTGCACACCCAGGACAGCAGGGCCGCTGGTAAGGATATCCTTCTTCTCCTCCCTGACCTTTTCACAGAGTTTCTCCAGTTCAGCAATGGCCCTCCCTGTATTTTCCTCATAAGGGATAGTCACATCCACCATTACCCTGATATCCTCTGCCACTGAATAATTGGTCACCTGGCGGATTTCCCCATTGGGAATCACATAAATCTCGCCGGCCGTATTCCGGATAATGGTAGTCCTGAAACCAATCTCCTGGACAATACCGGTTTTTCCAGCAATCTCTACGAAATCCCCTACGGCAAATTGATCTTCCATGAGAATGAAGAAACCGCTAATGACATCTTCCACCAGCTTCTGGGCCCCGAAACCAACGGCCAGGCCCAGGATTCCCGCCCCGGCCAACAACGAGGTTACCGGTACTCCAAAGATAGAAAAAATGATTATTATAGTGACAAAATACAAGGTGTATTTAGTAACACTCTCCAGCAGCAGGATCAGGGTCTTCCTCCTCCTGATATGTTCCTGCTTGCCCTTATCAATCCATCTGTGAATGAAACTACAGGCCAACCGGATTATAATCCTCATCAATATGATAACCAGAATACTGTAAAGAACCTTAAGCAAATACCCGCCAAGGACCTGATAGGACAAAACCCCTTCACCGCCAGTCAGAAAACCCCTGAAAAAATCTTTCAAAATGCTCCACCACCTATCTCATGATGTAAAAAAGGAATATAAGGGCTATAAGACCCAATAATAAAGGTATTATACAGCCTGCCGGGTTACCGGCCAGGTCCGGGTAATAACTACGGTATTTATTAGCCCTTTTTAGATATTTGACCGACCTCTTTATATCCCCTTCCTCCCGGTAGACAACACCCAGGTTATTATAGGCCGGGCCATATTCCTCATCTATCTCAATAGCTTTCAGGTAATATTCTTTGGCCAGCTCTAAATTCCCCTCTGCCCTGGCAATGTTACCCAGGTTACAGATGGCTGGAGCATATTCCCCATCAAGGGCCAGAGCCTCCTCCAGTAAATCCCGGGCCTTCCCATAATCCTGCCGGTGGATATAGATAATAGCCCATTTATTATAGAGGGGTACAAAGGCAGGAATTTTTTCTCTTAATTCTGCAAAGTTCTCCTCTGCCTCAAGATACTCCCCTCTCTCCAGCAGGCGGACACCCCTTTTGTATTTTTGCTGCAAGTCCTTGCCTATCCCGGCCAGATACTGCTTTTCCTTCATCAGCAAGCTCCTTTGAATAGAAATTTCATCCTTCTTCCTATTCTACAATATATTATTTTTATTATCAATGAAAGAAGAAAATTTATTTCCCGGGAAATAATAAGCTGTTTTTCGACATTATCCCTTTCCCCGGGCCTCCTTCAGAAAAATATACATATATATAAAGATAATAATTAGAGCCAGACTGCCAAAAAGAGGATAGAGCCTGTCGACCAGGGCAGAAAAACCGGAGGGGAGCAGGGGCAGGATGAGGAGTAAACCCAGCAGGAGGGCAAACTCATATCTGAACCCCAGCAAGAGGGAAAACCTCCTGGTAAAGGCATAATAGTTAGCTATGGCAGTAGTGATTATGGCAAAGTACAGGACGAGAATATATCCCAGGTAAAGAAAGCTCCCCATCTTCTCAGCCAGGCTGAGGAGAGGCATCTCCACTGATGCCACCTGCACCGCCTGGGGGAAGGCCGCCAATAAGGCCAGGTAAATCAGGAATAAAAGCAGGGTAATCAGGGAGCCTCCTATTACCCCTCCCGTGAATATTACCTCTTCCTCCTCTGAATGGACGATACCGGTCATGACTGCAAGGGCCATGGCCAGATTATAAGCTCCATAATAGAGGCCATCCTTTATCCACTCAGCAGCCGGAAAGAGATTTCCCGGCAGGAGAAAAACTGAAATTAAATTTGACAAAGAGAATTCCCTGTTTAAAAAAGAAAGAAGCATGTAGATGGTTAACAGGATCAGTACCGGAATCAGGATACTATTGACAGTCATGATACCTTCATTTTTCAGGATGAGGGTAAATAATAAAAAGGTTATGGTCAAAACCACCCCCAGTGAATAGGGCAGACCCAGTAACCTGTTAAATAAGGTCCCTGCCCCGGCCAGCATCACCGAGACACTGCCCAGGAGAAAGAGACTATAAAACAGATCAAAGATGTAGGGAAAGGGACCCGGCAGATAGCGATAAAAAAAATCCTGGTAATTCTCTATACCCGCCTGTCTTGCAGCTTTATACAATAGAGGGGCCAGGATAATAAAAAATACAGCTATCAAGGCTATGCTAAACAAGCCTGTTCTCCCATGCCGGGCAATGAAACGCCAGATTTCCTGGCCAGATAAAAAACCGGCACCGATAACGGAACCTATATATACAAAGGCCAGGGCCAGGGTTCTCCTGAACTTCATCTTCTCCCTCCTCTTCAAAAAGATTAATCCACTGCCTTAAATATTTATGCCTATTAAGGAGTATAAATTAATGAATTATTGCTGATAATAACTCATATACATCTCCATAGGAAAGAATAATTTATGCGGAGGGAGCCAGATGTTTTTTGATAGAAAACGGGTACATGTCGATAACAGGCATGCTGCAGATATCTTACAGAGATTTATCCTCAGTCTGATGGACAGTCTTGATTATAGATATGGAAGGGATTTAATCATCCTCTGTGTGGGCACCGACCGCTCTACCGGAGATTCCCTGGGCCCCATTACCGGCACCCTGCTGGAGAAGAACGATGTCTTTCCGGCCCGGATCATCGGTAATGTCCATGAACCTGTACATGCCAGCAATCTGGAGGAAAATATAGAGATGATTTATAGTAATTATGCTGACCCCTTCATTATTGCCATCGATGCCGGCCTGGGCAAGCAGAGCAGTGTCGGTTATATAGACGTAAAAAAAGGCCCCTTGAAACCAGGGACCGGTGTTAACAAAAAATTACCTGAAGTAGGTGATATGCATATAACAGGTCTGGTTAATGTAGGCGGATATATGGAATACCTGGTCCTACAGAGTACCAGACTGAGCATCGTTTTTAAGATGGCTGAAATTATCTCTACAGCCCTTTACATGTCCATAGATAGGATCAGGAATAATATCAGGGCTGAGATTGCGGCACTGGATTAGGCCTTTTCCTTGCCTGCTGCAGTCTCTTTTGCAGTCTCCCTTAAAAACCCAGTTCTTTCTGTATTTAAGGGCTTTGCTTCCAAAGGTGCACTGGAACCTACAAAGACAGCACCTTCTTCAATCTTGATAGTCTTTGTCTTAATATCTCCATATAATTTGCCGCTCGATAAGATTTCAATCTTGTTCAGGGCCTTGATATTACCCCTCACAGTACCGGCAATGAGTACATTCCTTACTTCGATTTCTGTCTCCAGATTACCGCTTTCACCTACCAGAAGATCTCCTTCAGCCTTGATTTTTCCTTTTACCCTGCCTTCAATCCGGAGGGAACCTTTAGTGTAGAGATCTCCTTCTACAGTTGTTCCATTACCCAAAATTGTTTCCACTTTTCCTTTTGCCTCTTCCATTTTTCTTTCTCTTCTCCTTTTTCCCAAGATTCTACCTCCCTATATACTCCCTGGGGTTCTGTGGAATATTGTTTTTCCTGACTTCATAGTGTAAATGAGGGCCACTGCTCCGTCCGGAATTACCGCTATAAGCTATCACATCGCCCCGGGAAACCTTTTGTCCTTTCTTAACAGCTGCTCTATTCAGATGAGCATAGCAGGTCTCATAACCAAAACCATGCTCAATTGTTACCATCACTCCATAACCACCATTTTTACCAACAAAGGTTACCACACCATCGGCAGTAGCCAGAACAGGGGTATTATACCAGGTGGCTATATCCATACCTTCATGTATTGCCTGCCTCCCTGTAAAGGGATCCTTACGCCAGCCGAAATTGGAGGATATGTAGGCATTACCATCATCAGCCAGGGGCCAGATTGAAGGAGTAGCTGCCTTCAGGGCATTGTATTCCTTGACTGAACTTTCCAGAACTGATAATTCCTCTTCCTGCAAAGGCAGTCCTGACCGGACTATATCAATATTATCCCTGGCCTTTTCAACCACATGCCAGGAAAAATAATAGGCATAATTAATATCCCCACCACCAATGGGGAGACCCGTAGGGTATACTTCCTCACTCCCCAGATAGGTCTTCAGTTCCAAAGCATAATCCTCATTGCTCTCCTGCTCCACTGTCTCTTCTATATCGATCATTCCCTTGATTTCCCGGTTGTACTCCTGTAACTGGGCCAGTGTCTGCCGCAAGACCTCTGTATCCTGGGCCAGTTTAAATAACTCGTTCTTTAACCTGGTATTCTCTGCCCTTACTCCCCTTAATTCTTCCAGCCTTACCGTCGCTACATTGTATTCCTCAAAATAATGGTTATAGAGGAATGATAGGACGGTAATAGTTGTCGCAATCATTATAAAAATCACAAGGGGAGTAATCCGTTTAAATTTATAGGTTTTCATCTTCTGGGCAGGTGAGGGAATGACAGTGATATTTACATTTTCAAAAAAATATTTTTTTAACTTTTTCAACCTGGCCATTATTTTTCCTCCTCATTGAAGTTCAGAATCCTGTCCTGAACCCATTCCTTCGCAATAAATCAAAAAATATAATTAGAAAAAAAAGAAATAGTTCAGAAAAATACAAGCTTTGTAATATATATATTCGCTCTATTTAAAAAAAATCCTTTAGGAAAAAAGTATTTTTTTTTGTTTTTCTTATAATATAAATGCCGAGAAAAGAATTGCAAACAACAGGGAAGGTAAAAGATTGCCAACCTTTACCTTTCCTATCTTCAAAAGATTTAATCCTATAGCAAAGATTAACAACCCCCCGGTGGCGGTCATTTCCAGAATCATGGCTTCACTCAGGAAGCGGGCCACAATACTGGCCAGCAGGGTTATTCCCCCCTGGTAAAGCAGGACAGGTATGGCGGAAAAAAGCACCCCTACCCCTGTCGAGGCAGCAAAAGCAATGGAGGCAAAGCCATCCATGATGGACTTATTGTATAAAATTGTCGGATCATTATTGATACCATCCTGTATGGAACCCATGATAGCCATGGCCCCGATACAGAAGACCAGAGTGGCCTGGACAAAACCCTGGATGAAGAGGTCATCCTCCCTGGCCAGTTTTCTCTGTATATAGGCACCTGCTCCATTTAATTTCTTCTCAATACCGATAAGTTCACCACAGATACCGCCGATAACCAGACTAAAAATGACTATTAAGATATTTTTACTCTCCAGGGCCATCTGGATACCGATGAGGCAGGAAGCCAGCCCCAGGCCCTGCATGATAATTTCCTTAACTTTTTCCGGAAACCTTCCCTTCAGAAATACTCCCAGCAGGCTGCCGGCCACTACAGCGATAACATTTACTATTGTTCCTCTCATTCTACTCCTCACTACTCTCTATAAATAATCTTCTCTCAATTATAGTCTGTCTTCCTTAAATATTCCTCAATTCAACCCTCTTAAATTAAATCCTTTCCTTCTCACCCTTTTTACATAATCCCTCTTAGATTATTTCTGCTTGCTTAACCATTGAAAGCCTTCTTCATTTCCTCTTCCAGTTCCGGCCTGGTTAAAGCCAGGATAACATCATTTTCTGCCAGCCTGGTATTACCCCTGGGAACCAGGGAATTATCTCCCCTCAAAATGGCTACCAGAACAGCCTCAGTAGGAAGTTTAATGTCTTTTATCTTTTTATTGATACTGGGGGAATTTCCCTTTACGGTCATCCTGATCAGTTTCAGGTTATCCTGATCCTTGATTAAAAGATTCCTGAAATCATTAAAACTAAGATCATCTTCCACCATGGCGGCCAATATGGAAGCACTACTGACAGCCACATTTACTCCCAGCCAGCTGAAAAGCTTCTCATTGCCCGGTGTATTTACCCTGGTATAGGTCTTGGCGATATTATATTTCCTCTCAGCCAGCTGGCAGATGACCAGGTTATCCTGATCGTCCTCTGTCACTGCCACCAGGGCATCACAATCTTCAATACCCGCTTCTTCCAAAACTGTTTCCTCTGTTCCATTTCCCCAGACAACCTCAATACCATACTTTTTCCTGACTTCCTTAACCTTTTCCCAATCCTCTTCTACCAGGAGGACCCGGTGGCCCTGTTCCATAAAATGCTTGACAAGATATAGGCCGACCTTTCCTCCACCAACGATAATTATAAACATTTATCCACCTCAATCTTTATTAATCTAACCTTCCTTAAATTTTGCTGATAAGTTAATAGTGAACTTTGTTCCGAACCTTTCTGTAGATCTGTTTCACGTGAAACAAATCTATCCTAAAGATAAGGTGTTAATCAATTTCTTAACATCACTATAGTTATTACATTCTATGGTGATCACTTTCTTGTTATCACTACTTTTGATTCTTACCTTAGTACCCAGGAGCCGTGAAAGTTCCTCCTGAGCCCTGACCCATTCAGGACCCAGTACTGTCTTTTTAGTCTTCGGAATGCTTTTCTCTTCCTTTGCCTCATTCTCTTCCTTTTCCCTGATATAGGATTGGACAAGTTTTTCTGTTTCCCTGACAGAGAGATTGTTATCGATGATGTATTCCGTAACCTTAATCTGTTCTTCCGGGTCCTTAATAGCCAGCAAGGCTCTGGCATGACCCATGGAGATTGTTTCACGTGAAACATAAACCTGCACCTTGGGAGTAAGATTCAATAATCTGACAATATTGGCTATACTGGATCTGCTCTTTCCTACCTTGTTAGCTACCTCTTCCTGGGTCAATTTAAACTCATCCATCATCCGCTGGTAAGCCTGGGCTTCCTCGATGGGGTTTAA
Organism: Halanaerobiaceae bacterium; assembly: GCA_012518635.1. Taxonomy (GTDB): domain Bacteria; phylum Bacillota; class Halanaerobiia; order Halanaerobiales; family DTU029; genus DTU029. Next base: position 14,569 of record JAAYRT010000055.1, read on the forward strand.
ATCCTCCCGCTGGATATTTTCTATCAAGGCTGTTTCCATCATCTGCTGGTCATCGTAGTCCTTGATAATGGCCGGTATTTTCTGCAGCCCAATCATGCGGGAAGCCCGCCAGCGCCTTTCCCCGGTAACTAACTGATATAAATCCGGTTTAATCTGCCTTACTGTAATGGGCTGGATGATTCCGTTTTCCTTGATGGAAAGGGCCAGCTCCTGTAATTCCTCTTTATCAAATTCCTGTCTGGGTTGAAAGGGATTTGGTTCAATCTGGTCAAGGTATATCTCCTTCAATCTCCCGCTGCTGGTACTCTCATCTTCAAAGGCAGCATCTGAAATCAGTGCTCCCAGTCCCTTTCCTAATCTCTTGGACATTATTTAATCACTTCCTTTGCCAAATCCCGGTAGGCCTGTGCACCCCTGGAACTGCTGTCATAGGTGGTGATAGGTTGTCCAAAACTGGGTGCTTCACTCAACCTCACATTCCTGGGGATTATGGTCTTATAGACCTTGTCTTTAAAATAGTTCATAACCTCATCAATAACCTGCTGGGATAAATTTGTCCGGGCATCATACATGGTCAGGAGGACTCCTTCGATTTCCAGTTCTGGATTGAGGTTATTCTGCACCAGCCTGAAAGTGTTTATTAGTTGACCCAGGCCTTCCAGGGCATAATACTCGCATTGAATGGGAACCAGTATCCCATCAGCTGCAGTCAGGGCATTAAGGGTCAATAATCCCAGGGAAGGAGGGCAGTCAAAAAAGATAAAGTCATAATCTGCATCCACTCTTGAAATAACATTCTTCAGTTTACTTTCCCGGGAAATCATGGAGACCAGTTCAATTTCTGCACCGGCCAGATCTATATTGGCAGGCAGGATATGAAAATTTTCTATCTCTGTCTCCAGGATGGCTTCCCTCACATCTACCTCATTGATCAGGACATCATAGATGCTATATTCCAGGCGGCTTTTATCGATTCCCACACCGCTGGTAGCATTACCCTGTGGATCAATATCCCCCAATAATACCTTGACACCCATCTCCACCAGGGCTGCACTGAGATTGACTGCAGTGGTGCTCTTCCCTACTCCACCTTTCTGGTTGACGATGGCCAGTTTCTTAGCCAAGAAAATCACTCCTTTTTATTCCTTCTCCCCCTTACCTCTTTGGGAGTATTATTTTATATTCCACATAATCCTCCTCATCTATCTGCTCTACCTGTACATCCAGGCCGGTTTTTTTCATTTCAGCCACAGTATTGTTGAGAGTATTTATAAAGAGGCGCAGGTCCCTGTAGACAGTATATATCCGGGGCTCTTTCTCTTCTTTTTCCTCCAGCATCCTTTCGATGATTTTTTCTGTTTCCTTGACACTTAATTTCTCTTTTTTTATCTTCTCTATCAGGGCCAGCTGGCTGTCCTTATCCTTTAACCTCAACAGGGCCCGGGCATGTCTTTCTGTAATATTTTCATCTTCCAACTGCTCACAGACATCAGTAGGCAGGTTCAGCAATCTTAGTTTATTGGCTACAGTTGATTGGCTTTTACCGATCCTCTCTGCCAGTTCCTTCTGGGTCAAGCTGAAATTCTCTATCAGCTGCTGATAGGCCCTGGCTTCTTCCATAAAACTTAAATCCTTCCTCTGCAGGTTTTCCACCAGGGCTATCTCCGCCATATCCGAATCATCTATATCCTTGACTATAGCAGGTATATCCTTCAGGCCCAGGGCTAAGCAGGCCCGGTAACGTCTCTCCCCGGCAATCAGTTCATAACCATCTTCCTTTTCCCTGACGATGATGGGCTGGATTACTCCATAATTTTTGATGGATAAAGCCAGTTCATCTATTTCTTCCTGGTTAAAATTAATCCTCGGTTGGAAAGGATTTGTGCTAATAGAATCCAGGGGTATTTTCCTGATTGTTTCTTTATCTCTTTCTACCTGTATGAAAGGTATCCTCATAGCATATAACCTCCAAAACTAAGTATAAAATTCTTCATAATTAATTTATTTCCTGCTTAAAGGGGCCGTTTTTTTGGTATGCCCGCTTTCCGGGGATATCTATCCGGTGTTTTTTCAACCTTTTCTATTTCAATTAAAAACCTCTCTACTTCAAGGCCGGGAATCTTTACCTGGTGGACAGTATTAAGCCTTCCTCCCAGCAATATAACAGCCTTTTCTCCCTGCTCCAGCTCCTCCTGATAATCAGGACCCTTAAAGTAAACTGCCTTCCCTCCCGGCTGCAAAAAAGGCAGGGTAAATTCACTCAGGATATTTACTGGAGCAACAGCCCTGGAGACCACATAATCAAATCTTTCCCGGTACTCTTCCTGCCGGCCCAGGTCCTCAGCCCGGCCGTGGAGAGCCTCCACCAACTTTAAATCCAATTTTTTTATTAAAAGGTCAAGGAAATTAACCCGTTTTTGTAATGAATCCACCAGCAGGACTTCCAGGTCCCCCTGATAGAGTTTCAAGACCAGGCCAGGGAAACCAGCCCCGGTCCCCATGTCCAGTATCCTGCTCCCGGCAGGAGGCTTAAATTCCGTAAAAAAAACCAGGGAATCGAGAAAATGCCTGGTGATTACCTCTTCTTCCCTATCAATGGCAGTCAGATTATATTTCCTGTTTTCCTCCAGCAAAAAATTCATGTATAGCCAGAGACCATCCAGTAAAGCCGGGTTAGATTTTAACCCCATTTCCTCCAGTCCCTCAGTGAGGACTTCATTGAATCGTGTTCTCTCCATCTTCTCTCCCTCTATTCATCTTTTCCAGATAGATCATCAAAACTGAAATATCGGCAGGAGATACTCCGGATATCCGGGAAGCCTGTCCAATGGAACGGGGCCGTATTTGATTCAGTTTCTCCCTGGCTTCCAGACGTAGATTATCCAGCTCATTGAAATCCAGATCAGCCGGAATCAACTTGTTCTCCATCTTCCTGAATTGTTCCACCTGCATTAACTGTCTCTCAATATACCCCTTATACTTGACCTCTATGGTAATCTGTTCGATGACATCCTCCGGATAGTCCGGCAGCTGGGGATAGAAATACCTCAGGTTCTCATAATCCAGTTCCGGCCTCCGCAGGATTTCTTCCAGGGTCACCGGTTTGGACAGGTCACCACTACCCAGCTCCCTCAGTTTTTCCCTGACTTCCGGCAGGGGATTGATCTGGATACTCCTCAGGAGTTCCAGGCCTTCCCCTATGGTCTCCACCTTCTGCCTGAATCTCTGGTATCTCTCCTCTGATATCAGGCCCAGCCGGTAGCCGATTTGTGTCAATCTCTGGTCTGCATTATCCTGCCTCAGGAGCAGCCGGTATTCAGCCCGGGCAGTCATCACCCGGTAGGGTTCTTCCGTACCCTTGGTCACCAATTCATCGATAAGTACACCGATATAGGCCTGGGACCGGTCCAGGATCAGGGGTTCCTCTCCCTTTAAACTGAGGGCAGCATTGATGCCGGCAATCAAACCCTGGGCAGCTGCCTCTTCATAGCCGGAAGAACCATTGATCTGGCCTGCTGAATAGAGTCCCCGGATCCCCCTGGTCTCCAGGGTCAGTTCCAACTGGGTGGGATCAATACAGTCATATTCTATAGCATAGGCCGGCCGCATGATTTCAGCCTTCTCCAGGCCGGGTACAGACCTGACCAGCTCAATCTGTACATCATAGGGCAGGCTGGTGGACAGGCCGGCTGCATAGTACTCATCAGTATGGAGCCCTTCCGGTTCCAGGAAGATCTGGTGCCGCTCCCTGTCAGGGAAACGGACCACTTTATCCTCCAGGGAAGGGCAGTAACGGGGTCCGATACCGACTATTTCCCCGCTGAAAAGGGGTGTCCGTTCCTTATTATCCAGGATAAGCTGATGGGTCTTCTCTGTTGTATAGGTCAGAAAACAGATATCCTCATCAATGGTCCGGGGATTGGAATCATAAGAGAAGCTCAAACCCTTCTCCCCCCTCTGGGGAATCATTTTGGAAAAATCAATGGTATTTTTATTTAAACGGGGAGGGGTCCCGGTCTTGAAACGTCTCAACTTCAGGCCGGCCTCCATTAAAGACCTGGATAATTTATTGGCCGGGTACTGCAGGTTGGGGCCGGAATTAAAGGTAGCCTCACCCATGATGATTTTCCCTTTCAGGAAGGTACCGGTAGTCAGGATAACCTTTTTCCCTTCATAGAAGATACCCTCTGCAGTCCCGACACCCCTGACTTCATTATCCTCGATGACTATCTCCTCCACCAGGCCCTGTTTCACAGTCAGGTTATCCTGCCTCTCCAGCAGTAATTTCATCCGCTGGTGGTATCTCTGCTTATCAGCCTGCCCCCGCAGCCCGTGGACTGCCGGCCCCTTGCTGGTATTGATCATCCTTATCTGCAGCATGGTCTCATCCATGTTTTTGGCCATCTCCCCACCCAGGGCATCTATCTCCCTGACTATATGGGCCTTACCCGGACCGCCCAGGGATGGGTTACAGGGCATAAAGGCAATATGGTCAAGGCTGATGGTCAGCATCAATACTTTAAAGCCCATGCGGGCCGGTGCCAGGGCAGCCTCACAACCGGCATGTCCAGCACCGACAACGATTATGTCATAGCTCTCCGGATATCTATGATATCTCAAAGCCATAGCTCTCCCTCCTTCTACATTTATTCCTGTACATAACTTTAAGTATATACTTAAAGCTTTCCTCCATGAACCTGTTCATGATTTTCTCCAGAAATCTTTAATTTTCCATCAATATTTAACAGCTTTCTGCTTTGCTAATCCAATCTCCTTATTTACCCAGGCAGAAGTCCTGGAAAATACGGTCTATGATATCCTCAGTCAGGGTCTCACCGGTTATCTCACCCAGGGCATCAAGGGCATCCCTGAGGTCAATACTATATAAATCATAGGGCAGGCCCTGCCGGTGGGTATCGATGACCCTATCCATGGCCTGAACTGCCTTGACCAGGGCATTCTTATGCCTGGTCCTGGTGATATAAATCTCCTCATCACCGGTGATTCCCTCTCCCAGGACCACCTCCACAATGGCCTTTTTTAACTCCTCCAGGCCCTGTTCTTCCTGGACAGAAACCCTTATTATACTGTGTTCAGGGAATCTTTCCTCTATCTCCCTGTAATCCCTTTCCGGGGCCAGGTCAATCTTGTTGATGAGGACTATTAAGGGCTTCTCACTGGCCAGCTGATAAATCCTTAAATCCTCTTCAGTCAAACCCTGTACCACATCCAGCATCAGCAGGACCAGGTCCGCCTCTTGCAGATATTGCTCTGTCCTCTCAACACCTATCTTTTCCACCAGGTCTTCCGTTTCCCTTATCCCCGCCGTATCTATTATCCGCAAGGGGATGCCCTCTATATTAATGTACTCCTCAATGATATCCCTGGTGGTACCGGGTATATCGGTAACAATGGCCCGGTTTTCTTCCAGTAAGGCATTCATTAAACTGGATTTACCTACATTGGGTTTACCAGCTATAACAGTCTTAAGGCCCTCCCGGTAAATCTTACCCTGTTCACTGGTGGCCAGGAGTTTCTCCAGTTCCCCTTTAATCTCCTTTATGCTCCCTTCCAGTTCATCAGGGTCCAGATCCTCCACCTCATCCTCTGCATAATCTATAGCTGCTTCCAGATGGGCATAGAGGCCGATAAGAGCATCCTTGAGCCCTGCAATCTTTCTGGAGAGTTTTCCCTCCAGGTGACTGAGGGCCAGATCCAGTCCCTTGTTGGTCCTGGCATTAATCACCTCCATAATCCCTTCAGCCTGGGCCAAATCAATCCGGCCATTGAGAAAGGCCCTCTTGGAGAATTCGCCCGGCTCCGCCAGCCTGGCCCCCCTCTTCAGGACTATTTCCAATACCCTCTGCAGGGGTAAAAGGCCTCCATGACAATCAATCTCCACCATATTTTCACCGGTAAAGGAATGGGGTTCCCGGAAGACTATACAGATGACCTCATCGGCTATCTTGCCGGTCTCCGGATCCATGATATGGCCGTAATGGGCAGTATAGCCCTTCTGCTGCCTCAAATCTTTATCCTGGACCCCTTTAAAAATACCGGCAACCAGGTCAATAGCCTCACTGCCGCTAACCCTTATTTTCCCTATACCGGCTGTCCCATATGGAGTGGAAATAGCAGCAATCGTATCATTATATATAAAAGCCATATAAATCACCTCACCATAAAAAAACACCCAGCAGGTTTTGCCACTGGGTTTATTTTAAACAAAAGCTATATTAATTATCCAGATCCTGTGCCTTATCCATACGTTCTATCAGTATCCTTCTGAAGGGTTCCCTGCCTTCACTATAGGTACTGATCCGCTTATCCTCACGTAATGCCATGTGGATAATCCTTCGTTCATGGGGAGGCATTGGTTCCAGTACTACCTTTCTGCCGGTAGTAATAGCTTTTTCAGCCAGCCTCCTGGCCAGCCTCTCCAGGGTTTCTTCCCTGCGTAAGCGGTAGCCTTCGGCATCAATGAGAATCCGCCAGTATTTGTTACTGTGTTTATTCACCACTAATGAGGTGAGATACTGGATAGCATCAAGGGTCTCTCCCCTATGTCCGATTACTATACCCAGGTCTGGACCAGTAATATTATAGTATATCTGTTCTTGATTTGTCTTACTTTCATCTACTTCTACATTGGCCTGACAGGACATTTTCTCCAGGATTTTTTCCAGAAATTC
>JAAYRT010000056.1 GCA_012518635.1 Halanaerobiaceae bacterium
TCTTCCACCCTGTCTCCATAGGCAATCAGCTCATGGCCAGCCTCTTCCAATCTTTTACGGTATTTATTCAGTTCCTTTTCTGTAATCCCGATCGGTTCCAGCATGACTATTTTCATCATCCATTCTCCTTTCCACCTGGTGTATTAAAATATTTCATCTACTCATACTTATTCGATATCCCTCATATTATATCCTTTTATTCCATCCTTTAAATTTTTTCAGGGCTGCCTCTGCGAAATAAAAACTCTTACCCTCCATTATGTTATCTATCCTGCTTTTTGAATTGAGCACCCTGAACACGTTACCCCTGTAGGAGCAGGCCGGACAGGTGTAGATATTCTGGGCCAGGATTACATTAACAGCAACTGTACGCAGGAAGTTTGATTTGCCAGCCAGTAAGTATTTGTATTCGCTGCTCTATAGATTACCAGTATACTGAAAATTATTAGAATACAGAGAAAGATAAACAGTTTTCTCTTTGTAACCCTTAAAACAGCCGGGCTTAAATTGTCGGCATGAGCCTGCAAGCTTTTCATCTCTTAACTTACCTTCTCTTCCTTATACTTATTAAGTAAATCAGTCAACATGCTCTGACAGGAGGCATAGGCAATATACTGTCCTACCAGAAGTCCTTCAAATTTTCCCTTTCCATCTGCACAGGAAAGCAGCAATTTCTCCAGATAAGTGTTCTTCAGGCTTTCGATGGCCAGAATACAGGTTTCCAGCTCAACATAAAGATTCATCTTAACCCTCCTCTCCAAATAATACTGGCAAAGTTTTTAGTTTTTACCTTAATTTCTATGTATTTACATATATTATAGTGTAACTTATGCACGTTTTCAAGTTGATTTTTCTTTATAAGAGGAGATTTTTTTCTTTTGTTTATTTTATGCACAATTTTTAGTAATATTTAAGCAAAGGGTGGAGGATGACAACAAAATGCTAAGTGAAAGACTTAAACAGTTAAGAAAAGAACAGAATATTACCCAACAGGAGCTGGCAGAAAAGCTCGGTTTTAACAGGGCCACCATTTCTGGTTATGAAACAAAAGGCGTTGAACCAGGTTATGATATATTGATTCAATTATCCAGGATATTTAACTGCAGCATCGATTATCTGCTGGGCAGAACTAATGAACGGAGTACTGTTGATGATATCAAAGGAAAGCTGGCTTCTGACCCGGAAATAGCTGACTTCTGGGATAATCTATTGAAACGTGAAGACCTGCAGGAATTATACAGGGAAACAAAAAATCTTTCGCCAAAGGCCATAAGGCAGATCATCAGGATAATAAAAGCCATGGATTTTGATGAAATGGAAAACTAAACTTAAACAGGGTGATATCCGTGGGTAAAGAAAAACTTATACTCAGCCTGATTATATTTTCTTTCCTGCTCCTGTTCAACAATCTGGTTATGACAACTGAACTGCCCTTTTTTGAAATAAATAAAACTGAAATAGAACAGGGCTGCCTCCTGCTAATAACGGCGGAAAAGGACAGAATTGATAAAGTCAGGTTTAATCAGGCAGAATACAGGTTCTATCTGGATGAAGACAGCGGCCTGGCCATTTCCCTGCTCCCTGTCTCCTACTGGCTTGGCCCCGGAACCTATGAACTGGAATTGAGTGGGGCTGATTTCAAAATCAGCAGGGAGATAAAGGTATTGCCTGGTAATTTCCAGGAAAGTTTCATTACCGTTGACAGCAGTATGGAAGAAATCGTCAGGCCTCAGAATGAGGAAACGGTAAAGAGAAAAGAAAGGGAAAGTCAAATGATCCGGGAGGCCAGGAAGGAATCAGCAGATAAAAAGCTCTGGCAGGGCAATTTCCTCTGGCCGGTGGAAGGAAGGATAAGCAGTCCCTTTGGAGCCACAAGATATGTTAATGGTGTATTGAATAACCGCCATTCGGGAATAGACATCGCTGCTCCCAGGGGGACACCGGTCAAGGCAGCAGCAGACGGCATGGTAAAACTGGCTGCTTCCCTGCTATCAACGGGAAATACCATCATTATAGACCATGGCTGGTATGTCACCAGCTCTTACAGCCATCTGGACAGTATCAAGGTAAAAGTGGGAGAACTGGTCAAAAAGGGAGATATCATCGGAACAGTTGGCTCAACCGGGGTTTCCACCGGCCCCCATCTCCACTGGGCAGTGACGGTGCATGGGGTCTTCATCAACCCGGAAGAATTTCTAGACATAGACCTGTAAATATAAATATGGTTATCAATATATAGCCAGGTATAAAAAAGGGCTGTCTCATTTTCGAGACAGCCCTTTTTTATGTCATCTTTACTTGAATTAGTCTACTTTTTTATAGCAGAGCCACCAGTCGTAGCTCTCTATTTCACCTTTTTCAACAGCTGCATTGCGCTGTTCGATTTCTTCCTTGCTGGAAGCAGGTGGAACAATTACCTTATCACCGATCAGGTCGTTATTGGGCCAGTTAGCCGGGATAGCTACTTTTTCTTTCTCTGCTACATGGAAGCCCTTGAGCATACGGATGAATTCATCCACATTTCTACCCAGCTCGGAGGGGTAATACAGGATTGCCCTGATGACTCCTTCAGGGTCAACCATGAATACAGCCCTTACGGTTGCTGTGCTGTCAGCGGAGTGGATTAAGCCCAGTTTATTGGCTACTTTACCCATAGCATCGGCTATAATTGGGAATTCAATGGTTTCACCCATGTTCTCTTCAATCCACTCAGCCCACTTCAGATGGCTGAATACCTGGTCAACACTTAAACCGATTAATTCTGTGTTCAGTTCCCTGAACTCACCATACCTCTTCTGGAATGCATAAAACTCAGTTGTACATACAGGTGTAAAATCTGCCGGATGGCTAAAGAGTAAGAACCACTTTCCCTTGTAATCTCCCGGCAGGTTGATGGTGCCCTTGGTTGTTTCTACAACCATTTCTGGGAATTTGTCACCAATCAATGGCATTTGTCTTCTTTCTTCCATATGTAACACCCCTTATATTAAATGATATTAGTAATCGTTATCATTATTATATGCAGGATTTTCCTGATTGTCAAGGCTTTTTTAAAAAATTTTATTAAAATAAAAAAACAGCCTTAAAGGCTGTTAAATACACTGTTTATCATCTGATATTATCCGGGTTATAGACCAGTAAGGCCTGGCCCTTTTCAACATAAAGGCCGGGAAAGGACTTATTGGGATATTCCTGGCCTTCCATTTCCCCGGCCAGGACCTGCTCCACCAGGAAGATAATATTGTCGAAATACTCATGATCTAAAGGTTCATTACCCACTTCCAGCAGATGGCCGGTATAGATCTTTTCAAATTCAGCTTTTCTTTCCACCAATCTTCTCAGACTCTCCAGATATCTCTCCAGTGACAGGGTTCCCGGGATATGCATCCACAGATGCCCGGTCCCGATAGCATCACTGCTGAATAAAAGTTTATTCTCTGCATCGAGGAGGACAATGGAACCTGGTGTATGTCCCGGTACCTCTATTACTTCAAGTTTTCTATCACCCAGGTCAAAAACGTACCCTTCTTCTATATAACAGAAATTAGAGAGATCTACTTTCATCTTAAATAATTCTATTATCTCTTTTTCCTTTTCCGACATGTAGAGCCTCTCGAACTGCCCGGCCTGGCCGATATGATCCCAATGGGCATGGGTTATCACTACATCCAGGGGTTTATCGGTTATCCTCCTGATAAATCCCTTTAAATTCCCTCTCCCCATACCTGTATCCACCAGGAGGGCCCTCTCCCTCCCCTCAATCAAGAACATGGAGGTCCGGGCATAATCGACAATATGCCAGATACCTTCACCAAATTCATATAGAGCATATTTTCTTGTTTTCAACAATTTTTTTAAAAAACTAATATCCATCTTTTCCGACTCCCTCTCCTGACTTAATCTTCATATGGTTCAATGATGAGATTATTTTCATACACTTCTGCCCAACCGCTGCTGCGGTAACCCTCTATTGTAAGGGCTACTTCATACATCTTGCCCATAGGCATGCCCATGCTCTCCCACTTCTTGAAGTGCTCACTTACAGATATAGTGCCTTCGGTCCGTTTATTCCGGCGGACACTCCAGTACTGCTGGAAGGTGGCTGTACCTTTTATAGAAGGCTGGTTCCAACGGGTAGTCTCATAAATATCATAGGTATCCCCGTCGATTGTAATGGTGCCTTTGGATATTGCTCCAGGCGGACGCCAGTTACCCCAGCTGTCCACTATATAATACTCAACCAGGGGCTCTACCGTCCAGCCATAGACACAGAGATAGGAGTTACCCCTTGGTTGATAGTCAACACCAAATTCAACCATAAAATTGCCAATTTCCTGGTGGGTCTGGGTCTGGTTAAACTTACGGCCCTTACGGAATAATATATTATTGATATTTTCCCATTCACAGCTGAAGGTACCTCCGCTGCCCAGGATCATTTTTCCTGTACCGCCAAAATCTTTCCAGAACTCATAATCATAGCCGTCATGTTTACTTATCTCATTATACATAACTGTTTTAGCCTCTGCCCACATAACATAGAGCAGAGAAAAACAAATAATTAAGGCCAGTACCGCTAGATTTTTTCTTTTCATTCCAGCTACCTCATCCTTTCTTTTTTATCACTAAAATTATGTATGGCATTCAATTAATATAATAACATAACCTGTCGTAAAATGTAATGCAATTTTTATAATTTTCCCAATTTTAATTAATCCTGTTCTCCTCCCAATAAAAAAAAGCAGTTGCGTAAATGCAACTGCTTTTAAAAGGCTTACCAGTTTATTGAACTGTAATCGTCGGCATGATGTAAGAGCCGCTATATGATATGTTAAAGACAAAGTATACTGAGCCGCCTGGCTCTATTCTTCCATTATAATTGTCATTTCTCGCTACCACACTGGAACCACTCTGAATATACTGAGCACCCCAGCATTCTGTAATCCTGGTGTTGCCTGCAAAGTTCCAGCTTGCTGTCCAGTCATCAACCGGTGTGGTACCATTATTTACTATAGTAACAACCAGTGTAGCGCCACCGCCCCACTGGACTGTCTCTTCAACAGTGGCTGAAAGCTGTGATTGTCCTGGCTGACCTCCGTTGCCTCCACCGGCTCCAAAGACGAAGGAATCAATATTCACCGGCCCGGTAAAACGTAATACCAGATCATGGACTCCAGAAACATTATTGATGGTAGTGGATTGATTTGTATAATTATTCCATCCGCCAGTTGGATCAACCTGCAGTGTTCCTAACAGAGTGCCATACGGGCCATTCAGCCTTATTTCAATATTTGTTGAAGGAACATCGGAGGCAACCAGGGCTGTGAATCTGTTGGCTCCACTGCCGAAATCAATATTGGAATAGGTTACATAATCACCATTTTCAATATAGCCCAGACCGCTTCCACCATTGGCTGTACCGATTGTCTGTATCGTTGATGAGTTAACCTGATTATATTGTTCAGCCTCTATGTTTGTAAAAGCACTTCTTGAACCAGGAGCTCCTGGTCCACCAGGACCTGGCTGCTGCGGGCCAGATGGGCCAATGATTAAATTATTCCTGTATACCTCTGCCCTTCCGGAATAATATATTGTTGATATTACTCCACTGACAGCTGAATGTACCCCCACTCCCCAGTGTCATACTCCCATAACCGCTGTCCTTCCAGTATTCGTAATCATAACCATCATGTATGCCCA
>JAAYRT010000008.1 GCA_012518635.1 Halanaerobiaceae bacterium
CGTATACTGGCCTCCCGCAATAACTCCATCAAAATAGTCATAATAAAGGCCTCTGTATAGGCAGGAAAGGGTACAACTGCCCTGCCGCCGGCAAAGGCCAGGGCCAGCTGTGTAGGCACCATCTCAGGATGAAAGGAAATAACTGATATGTAAAGGGCAGGCAAGGTAAGGGCAATTATAATGGCCAGTAAGCGGATTATCCGCAGGAAGGAACCGATTATGAAACGGTCATAATAATCCTCTGCAGATTGGAGGAAAACAGAGATGGTAATGGGCGCTATCAGGGCAAAGGGAGAGCCATCCACCACTATGGCCACCCTGCCTTCCAGCAGATTGGCTGCAACCCGGTCCGGCCTTTCCGTGCTAAGCAGCTGGGGAAAGGGGGTAAAATGATTATCCTCTATCAACTGTTCTATAAATCCTGAACCAGGTATATTATCTATATCTATATTGGCAATCCTCTCTTTTATCTCTTCCACGATATATTTATTGGTCAACCCTTCTATATAGCAGATAGCTATATTGGTCCGGGAATATTTACCGATACTGATTCCCTTAATCCTGAGGGCAGAATGTTTAATCCTGCGCCGGATTAAAGCAGTATTTGTACGGAAATTCTCCGTAAAACTATCCCGGGGCCCCCTGACCACAGTCTCGCTCTGGGGCTCACTTATACTACGCTTATCCCAGCCCCTGGTATTTAAAAGAAATGTATCAGTGTAACCATCAACAAGCAGGGCTGTATCCCCGTCCAGTATACCGTCTATGACTTTATCCAATTTATCCTCAATCTTTAATTCATTGATGGTAATGGTTTTTTCTTTAATAAACTTGATGATATCGCTCCTGGCCGGTTCCTCCAGCTCATCCTCTGGAAACTTTTCAATCAATAAGGGTTTCAGGATATTTTCATTGATAACCAGTTTATCAGTAAGCCCATCGACGAAAACTATAGCTGCCCTGATACCTGTCTTCCCACCCAACTGGAATTCCCTTACCACCACATCATCACTGAAGCCAATAATATCTTCAATCAGTTTAAGGTTTTCTTTAATCTTCCGGCCCAGTTTCTTCTCTCTGGCCTTCTTCCCCGGATTATCTGTCCGGTTACTTAGAATCTCATCTATTCTTTCTCTGATTGTTTTTTTCTTCATCCGATCACCCTTTTATATCATCCCTTATTATTATTGCCCTGGATATTTCCCTTTTATCCTTAAATTAAAGGATTTATTTAACTTTAAGTACCAGGTTCTTTCCTTAAAGATAATACTTTACAGGTAATACTTTGAAGTATATTTCCTGCCCCTGTAAAAAATAATAAGAAAAGGATACAGACTAGATGGAGGATGAAGGTTTGATGAAAATCTTTTACAGGAAATATCTCCTTCTCTTTTTAACCCTGTCTATCCTCCTCTTCACCGGCTGTGCCAGGGAGGAAAAGGTAGGCAAAATACCGCCCCGGAAAACAATCGGGGTCAGCTTTGCCAGAATGAATGATACCACTTCTTCTTTCATCAGGGAGGCCATGGAGGACCTGACAGAAAGGGATAATATAGAGCTAATCCTGCTGGATGCGGAAGAAAACGAAATAAAAGAGAAAGAAAACCTGGAGAAATTATTAGAGGCAAAGGCAGATGTCATCATAATCCAGCCGGTCAAATCGAAGAATAAAGAAATTGAAGGGGTATTGAAAAAGATTAAAGAAAAGAATATCCCCCTGGTGGCCATGGATAGAATCCTTGAAGATACAAAACTGGATGCCTATGTAACCAGTAATAATTTCCGGGCAGGTGTGGAACAGGCCAAATATCTGACCCAGCAGATAGAGGAACAGGGGCAGGTACTGATTTTAAAGGGAGACCGGGAGGACAATGTAGCCCTTGAAATCAGTGCCGGTAATCTGGAAATCCTGAGAAAAAACCAGAAAATAGATATAGTCAATGATGAATGGCACCAGAACTGGTCTGCAGAAATGGCAGAAGAAACTGTCAGGAGAACACTGGAAAAACATCCGGATTTAAAGGGTATCCTGGCCAATAATGATGCCATGACCATGGCAGCCATAAAGGTCCTGAAGGAAAAAAAACTGACAGATAAGATAATTACTGTAGGGGCAGATGCCAGCAAGGAGGCCTGCCTGGCCATTGCCAGAGGGGAACACGATGCTGATGTGGATAAAATGCCTTATGTATTGGGCATGGTCAGCTTTAAAGTAGCCAGCTCCCTGGCCCGGGAGGAGCCCTGGGAATATGACCGGGAAATCAAAAATGGGGAATATGATGTAAGGGTCAAGGTAACCCCCATCATGTTAATAGACAAATATAACCTGATCACAATCAGGGACCGCTGGCCGGAGCTTAATCAATATATCAAGACCGTCAAATAAAAAAATATCACAATTACTTCCTCCCCGGGTTCAATCCCGGGCTTGCAGGAAAATAATTGTGATATCAAAATAGCTGTATCCTCTATTCTTCTTCCATTAATCCATCTAATTCATTGTCATCCAGTTCGTTTTCATCAAATTCAATACCATCAAACCCATTATCATCTAACTCATCAATATCATCAAATTCAATATCATCTAATCCAGTATCTCCCTCTCCGTTGACTTCTCCTTCATCTTCATCCTCAGGGTCGATACCTGCCAGGGCTACTACCCGGTCTCCTTCCTCCAGGGTCATAACCTTGACACCCTGAGTATTTCTACCTATCCGGGAAATCTGGTTTACTTCTGTCCTGATTATGATTCCCTCTCCACTTATGATCATTACCTCATCTTCTTCATTGACCACCATTACACCGGCTATATTTCCATTCCTTTCAGTTATGTTAGCAGCAATAAGGCCTTTACCGCCTCTCTTCTGCAGCCGGTATTCCTCTAAAGAAGTCCTCTTGCCAAATCCCTTTTCGGTAATTATCAACAGGTCTTCTCCTTCACCGGCCACACCCATGCCCACTACATAATCACCCTCATCCAGTGTAATGGCCTTTACCCCCATGGTAGCCCGGCCGGTTTCCCTGACATCCTCTTCAGGGAAATGAATGGACATACCCTGGTGGGTCACCACTATGATAGACTGCTTACCATCAGTGTATCTGACATCAATCAGCTGGTCATCATCCCGTAAGGTAATACCGATCAGGCCGGTGTAATTTGATTGATATTCAATCAGGGGTGTTTTCTTAATCAGGCCCTTTCTGGTAACCATGACCAGATAGCCCTCTTCATCAAACTCCCTGATGGGTATAACGGTATTTACCACTTCACCCTCCTCCAGTTCAAGGAGGTTGACTATGGCTGTACCCCTGGCGTGACGGCTGCCTTCCGGTATTTCAAAGACTTTCAGCCTGTAAACCCTGCCGTAATTGGTGAAAAAGAGGAAATTATGATGGGTGGAAGTTATGAAGATATCCTTAACAAAATCCCCTTCCCTGGTATTTA
>JAAYRT010000057.1 GCA_012518635.1 Halanaerobiaceae bacterium
AAGGCATTTTGAATTTTTAATTACCTTAATTGGCCAGATAATATCTGTCACTGGTACTACATCATCCTGATAACCATTAATCATTAAAACAGGAATTTGGATTTTTGAAAGCTCCTCATATACTTCTTCATCAGTTTTCAGGTAAGAAAGGGGTTTTCGCGGGTTAATCCGGAGTTCTTCCTCAGTCCTGTTAAGTTCTTCCTCATATGCTTTTTCCGCTTTTCCTTCAAATTCTTTTCGAAGTTCTGGATTATTTGAAAATTTATTTGCAAAATAAAGAAAATTGTTTCTGGCCTGTTCTGCGCGCTTTATCCTGGCCTCAGGATCTCCTGCTGATTTAATTGTTTCAAGTCTTCCCGGTGAAGCATCGCCACCTTTTCTGGAATGAGGCCCCCCTACCAGAGCAACAAAACCTACTAAAACTTCCGGATGCCTTAAGGCCAGGTGCCAGCCTATCCCTGCACCATGCGATTGTCCAGTATATAGAAATTTTTCAATCCCTTTTCTCCTGGCAAATTCATATACGTCATCAGCCCAGATGTTATACCATTCATCTCCTAAATCCTCATATACATGGGTAGATTTTCCGTAACCTCTGATTTGAATTGTAAAAACATGATAGCCTTCTTCCGCCAGATCCATCGGCCATCCTTTTTCGTCAAGATCAAAACCCATTTGAGCAGAGATAATATATTTATCCCCCGAACCGTATTCTTTGTAATAAAGTGTTGCACCATTTACCTCCTGGTACATTTTCATCATCCTCCTTAATGTTGTATTTAATCGATTTAGCAAACACACCTAATGTTTAAATCAATATCTAAAATTATAAACCTAAAGTTTATCCATCCAGCCTTGAGATTAATCGATTTAGCAAGGCAAATGCTATCTTTTTAACTTACACAGTAAAGGGTTAATCGATTCAGCAAGCTTGATCGATTTAGCAATACTTATACTCAATAACGTTGTTACAAATAACATTACCATCATAAACATTACCACAATATTATAAATAAGTCAACAATATTTCTGGAAAAATCTTAGATCTGCCTTTGAAGCTGTAGGTTCAAAATAAATTCAATATCTTTTTTGGCCTCAATAATATCTGGTAAGTAATTAAGATTGTTCCTCGCCCTTTCTATAAACTTTTCTGCATATCTACTGCTGAGTTCAAGCACAGCACTCTTTTTTATCATCTCTATTATCTGAGCCATATCCTGCCTGGAAATATCTTTTTTATCCAATAATTCTCTGGCTTTATGACCGTATTTCTCATCTCTTAACAATAAAATTGGAGGTAAGGTGTAAATACCAGCACAAAGATCCTGGTTAATTTCTTTCCCAGTAATATCCTCTTCGCCAACAAAATCCAGTATATCATCCTGAATCTGGAAGGCCATTCCCATCTCCAGGGCAACTTTATAAAGGTGGAATAAGTTTTTCCCCCGGACACCTGACTCATAGGCACCAATATAAGCACTAATGGCAAAAAGTAAGGCTGTCTTCCTTCTGATTCTCTTAAAATAATCTATCAGGCTCAGATCAAGAACATATTTTTCTTCATATTGCCTTATCTCACCTATACAGACCATTTTTACAACTTTATTGAGTTTAAGAAGGCTGTGTTTTGAGAGATTATCAACAAATAAACTGTAGGATTTTGTCAATAGATAATCCCCAACAAAAACAGCAACATCATTACCGAACTTTTCCTGGGCAGTAATCTTACCTCTCCTCAACCTGGCTTCATCAATTATATCATCGTGAACCAATGTAGCCATATGTAAAAGCTCTATACCGGCAGCCACATGTAGTAATTTATCTTCATCGAAGTTTCCAAAACTGCCGGCCAGCATTACCATAATAGGCCTTAGCCTCTTGCCGCCGCCATCAATCAAATCCTCCACCGCAGTATTCAGAATTAAACTGGTGGATTTACAGTACCTTAACATAAGACTGTCTAATTTCTCAATTATTTCTGCAAATCTCTCCATCTAATCACTTCCCAGAAAGTAAAAATCATTATTCAATAGGGTAACCTTACCCTTTAAACCCTCTGTTAATACAACTCCCAGATTATCAGTAATAAATATAGCTTCAAAGCCTTCCAGTTGATTAATCAATTCTAACCCCTTTTCCAACCCCAGGATGAAGATACTGGTGGAAAGGGCATCAGCATCGAGTGAACTGTCACAGATAATACTTACACTTATTACATTACTATTGGCCGGGTATCCGCTATCCGGATCCAGGATATGGTGATAGATAACGCCATCTTCCTCAAAATAACGTTCATAATTTCCGGAAGTGACTATGGTCTTATCTATTAATTCAATACTGGCCATTACATTCCCCCGGTTAAGACGGGGATCCTGGACACCTATTTTCCAGGGGCTTCCGTCAGGTTTGCCTCCTACCAGCAGGACATTGCCTCCCAGATTAATATAGGCACTCTCAATACCTTCTTCCTTTAATAATTTCCCAACTTCATCTGCAGCATAACCCTTGGCTATAGCCCCTAAATCCAGTTTCATTCCTTCCTGCAATAATTTTGCACTATTGTCCTCAGGATTCAGTACAAGTTTTCTATAATCAACCAGGGACAGGGCTTTTTCTATCTCTTCCTCTGTTGGGACCCGGGCTCCGGCAGTACCTATACCCCATAATTCTACCAACGGGCCAACAGTGGGATCAAATTTTCCTCCTGTCAACTCAGCAAAATAAACAGCCCTTTCCAGAACCCTGAATGTATCAGAGCTGATAGTAATATAATCATTACCTGAGCTATTTTCATTAATCCTGTAAATGTCACTGCCAGTCTGGGTCCTGCTCATCTTTTCTTCTATATTACGTACCAGCTCAAAAGACCTATCTATATGCCTGTCCGGTTCTTCACTATAAACCCTTATCTGAACCATTGTATTCATTAAAAAATTCGTTCTGGTTTTCTCCGACATGTTTTTTAAATCATTCTGCGGAGAACCAGAACGAAAGAAAGCAATCATCAGAATTATAAAAAGCAGTGTTACAAATACTGGATAATTAGTTTTTCTTCTTCTCATAATTAAACACCTGGCCTGTTATGTATTCTTACCAACTTTAGTATAAAAGATAATGAATATAATGTCAATTAAACAAAAGCCCCTTCAAAGGGGCTTTTACTCATCATATATTGTTGAGTTATTTTATAAACCAGCCTGGCTTAAGGCATGTTGTAAAGCGGCATTGAAACTGATGGAACTGGAAGTAGCACCAGCAACCAGGTCTACCTCATTTTTGCCTGCCTCAATAGCCGCCAGGGCTTTATCCTTGAAAGAGCTAAACAATTCTCTGGCAGGAGCAAATGGATAGCTTGCATCTTTGGGCTTCATCAAGGTAACCCTGTCGCTGCCACTATCATTGGTTACAAACCTCAGATCAGTTACCTTCTTACCTTCAACTGTAATCTCAATCAGGACATGTCCGTGGGCAAAGTCTTTAGCAAGGCCATAATACTTATTGCCTTTGTATCTGCCGCTGGCTATATCCAGTGCCATCTGAACTGCCTTATTGTAATCTTCGTAACTGCCAGTAGCACCCGCAACTGCATCAATGTCAGTATTTTGATTGGCCAATACTTTTCCTGGATATTCAATGAAGGCATCAATACCGGGTCCAAAACTGTATGTAGCCTCCAATTTAACAGGTGAAACAATTTTTACCTGGACAATAAGGCCATTGGAAATACCAACTTCCACCACTGTATCATCTCTGCCAGGTACAAATCCAATATAAAGCCCATCCTTATAATCAGCAGCAAAAATAAGTAAACTTGATACTAAGAAAATAGCAATAGTCAGTAGAAAAATTCTTTTCAATGACAACGCCTCCTTTTAATTTTTTGATGTACAACTGAAATAATTAGTGAAAACACTTACTTATATTGTTAGTTGTACTAATTATTTTTTCTTCCTTTTGATTATTATTATATAATATTTTATTACATTCGTCAATTTTTTGCGGCCTCTTATTGCATTTTTTATTGCAAATAGTTATTATTATGTTATAATTTATTTGTGCAATATATAACAAAATTTCTCATAAGTCGTCCTTGTAAAATTTTAAAAATTGATTGTGAAGGAAATAATAAACCTAGAGGAGGTAATTTAATGGGAAAAAACATCATAGTTCTGGGAGCAGGATATGGTGGCATAGAAGCAGCAAAAACTCTCAACAGGCTGTTGAAAAACAATCATGATGTTACAATTACACTTATAAATAATAATCCCTATCATGTTCTTTTAAGTGGAATACACGAGGTAGCAGGGAATAGAATTGATGGTGATAGTGTTCAGATAAGCCTGGATGAGCTATTTGCTTCCTCCCGGGTAAATGTTATCGAAGATTATATCAGCGAAATCAATTTTACCGGGAAAACCCTGAGATCAGAAAATTATGAGTATAAGTATGACTATTTACTCCTGGCAACCGGCAGCAAAGCCAGTGACTGTGGGGTAAAAGGAACCAGCGAAAACGCCTTTACCCTCTGGTCTCTGGAAGATGCAAAAAAAATCAATAAACATATCCAGAAATGCTTTCAGGAAGCCAGGCTGGCCAAAGATGCAGAAAACAGAAAGGAATTATTGAGTTTTGCTGTCTGTGGTGGAGGATTTACCGGGGTTGAAATGGTCGGTGAATTACTGGAATGGATAAATGACCTCTGCAGCCAGTACGAAATCCCCCAGGAAGAAGTAAGACTGTATCTGGTAGAAGGATTGGAACAGATTTTACCCAATATTGATAAAAGGCTGGCTGAAAAAGCCAGCAACTATCTCCTGAAAAGAGGAGTCAATCTGAAAACAGGTTCTTTTGTCCAGGAAGTAAAAGAAAATGGCCTGATTCTGGACAATGGTGAAGAAATAGCCTGCCGGACAGTTATCTGGAATTGTGGTGTCAGTGCTTCCGATATAGCCAGCAGTCTGGAATTAGAGAGTAAAAGAAATGGCCGCATAAAGGTAAATGAGTATTTACAGACCCTGGATTATCCGGAGGTTTATGCCATCGGAGATAATGCCGCAATACCCTGGAATAATAAAAAAATCCTGCCGGCACTGGTAGAAGCAGCCCTGCAGACAGGTAAAACAGCCGCCGTAAATATCGCAGCAGATATAAATGGTAAAGCAAAAGTAAAAATCAGTCCTAAATTACATGGAATCATGGTTTCCATTGGCGGCAGATATGGTGTTGCTGATTTGATGGGAATCTCCCTTAAGGGGTGGCCGGCCCTTTTCATGAAACATATGGTTAATATCCACTATCTTCTGGGAATAGGCGGTCTCAAAAATGGGGTTAAATACTCCCTGGATTATATGGAAAAACAGGGTAAAGGCAAAGGAGCTACTGCCCGGATACTGGGCCATATCAGTCAGAGAGGATACTCCATCTTCTTCGCCATTTTACGTATCTTCCTTGGTATACAATGGCTCCAATCTGGACTGGATAAAGTAAATAGCGGCTGGCTTGCCTATGGAGACAAACTGGTAGCCGGTGCTTCCACCTCACCAATAGGCCCAAATCCTGTTGGCTGGTATGTAGATTTCATGGAGGCAGTTGTCTTTCCCCATGCCTTTTTATTCCAGTGGATGGTGACCATGGGTGAGCTGGCTCTGGGTATTGCCCTTCTTCTGGGAATACTTACACCACTGGCTGCCCTTGGTTCTACCTTTATGACCATAAACTTCTTCCTGTCCGGCTTCTACCCGGCACATGATTCATTACCCTGGTGGTTATTCAGTTCAATATCTCTTATTGGTTCCGGCCGGGCTTTAAGTGTAGATTATTATCTGCTGCCCTGGCTGAAAAAAACCTTCTGGGGTAGAAAAAAAGGAAAAAATGAAGATTTGAATAAAGTGGTAAAACCTATAGAAAAGGCATAATCAGCTAACTTAATCTGAAACCAAAAGAATAATAATATTTTAAATAAAAAGAGGCATTAATTTCAAAGGAGAAATAAGGCCTCTTTTTATTTCCAGAAATTCATCTTTATAATTTAAGAAAGGCTGCCCCTGTCATCAAGATAAAGACCCCGCATATAAATTAAATAGGAGTATTTGACTTATGGTATTCTATTTATAATCAGGAGGGAAACCATCCCATGAACTTAAATAACGCCCTTTATATAATGATCTTCCTGCGGCTACTCTCAAGTTTAATGGAAATGGGAGCAGCCTTTTTAATGTATTATTTCAAAAATGTTGCTACAGCTATAAAAATCAATGCCATTCTTGGACTAGTGGGACCCCTTATCCTGCTTCTGGTCACCTTTGTCGGGCTAGTAGAAATCAGAGATAGGCTGGAATTAAAAAACCTGCTGCTTATAGCAGCAGGTGTAATCCTGATTTTAATCGGCACAAGGAATTAGGATCACAGGCCATTAATAAATCTTTTGATACCCCATTTCAGATTTTTAACTGAACGGAGCACTGGTCTCACCACAGCCCCTTTTCTATTCTTTAAAGCTACAAAATAAATCCTGTTATCACTATCACTGGCTTCAGTAAATGTATAGGCATTATAGACATCCATATCCTGAAAACCGGCTTCTTTCAGGCCTTCCTTTAAATCAGCAATCTTATAGCCAGTTTCCTGGTGAAATTCTTCATGATACTCCCCTGTATCTTTATGATATATCTTTAACTTAACCTGCCAGAGTTTTTCCTCTTTATTGACTATATCTTCCCAGATACAGGTGTAATCTTCACCATTTAAAATAGTTGTTCCTGGCTCAATACTCATTAACCTGCTGATAGTATTTACGTCAAAGACAAAGATTCCCCCATCTCTGAGTGAATCATATACATTTTTAAAGACCTTTTTTAAATCCTCCAGTTTCAGGATATAATTAAGGCTATCGAAAAGAGAGATTGCCAGATCATATCTCTCTTTTACCTGAAAAGAACATAGATCTGCCTCTATAAAATTTATCTCCAGCCCTTCTTCCTTTGCTTTCTGTCTGGCAACTTCCAGCATACCACTTGAACGGTCCACTCCTGTAACCTGATAATTATCCCGGGCAAATAAAATACTCATGTTCCCGGTACCACAGGCCAGGTCCAGTACTTTTCCTGCTTCAAACCCGTAAAAAGCCATAACCTCCTGCAGGTAATCATACCAGACTTTATAGGGTACTGTACCCATAACATCGTCATAGATGCTGGCAAATGATGCTGTATAAGCCTTTTTGCACATTTTACTGACTTCCTTTATTATCAATGATATCCCTGATAAAACTTTCCACTTCTTTTAAACCTTCGCCGGTCTTTGCTGAGAAAAAACAGAAGGGAACACCTGCCCTGAGGGCAAGTGTTTCCCTGATCAGTTTTTCCTGTTTTGCCCGCTGGCCACGGGAAATCTTATCTGCTTTTGTTGCCACAATTAAGGTAGGTATCCCGGTTTCCATTAACCAGTTTACCATCATCTGGTCCTCCCGGGAAGGTTTATGCCTGGCATCAACAATCTGAATTATTCCGGCGAGGTTTTCTCTATTATGCAGATAATCATCGATTAAAATTGACCATTTATCTTTCAGTTTTTTCGGGACCCTGGCAAAACCATAGCCAGGCAAATCAACGAGATAAAACCTATCATCAATGTTGTAAAAATTTATACTCTGGGTCCTTCCTGGTTGTGAACTGGTTCTGGCCAATTTGTTATTATTTGTAAGTTTATTGATCATGGAGGATTTTCCTACATTGGAACGGCCGGAAAAGGCAACCTCCCGATTGTTATGAGCAGGAAAGTCTTTGCTGCTATAGGCACTGATCTCAAAACGGGGATTACTAAATTTCACCCTGCTCACCATCCAACAGTACCAGTTCCAGGACCTCATCCATGTGTTCTACAAATTCTGCCTTGACGCTGCGCCTTATCTTCTCATCTATCTCCTGAAAGTCTTTTTGATTTTCCAGAGGAAGTATTACCATTTTAAGGCCTGAACGGCGTGCTGCCAGTACCTTGGTCTTGATTCCTCCCACAGGCAGAACCCTGCCCCTCAAGCTTATCTCACCGGTCATGGCCAGATCTCCCCTGAGGGGTCTATTACTCAGAGCAGAAGCAATAGCAGAAGCAATAGTAATTTCTGCTGATGGCCCGTCCTTCGGCACAGCACCCTGGGGCACATGAATATGGATATCATATTTCTCATGGAAATCCTCTTCCAGGCCAAGGAGTTGAGATTTGGATCTGATATAACTGAGGGCCGCCTGGGCTGATTCTTTCATCACATCACCCAAAGAACCTGTCAGCATCAGCTTGCCTTTACCAGGTACGACTGCAACCTCTATATCCAGGATATCTCCTCCTGCCTGGGTATAAGCCATCCCTGTAGCGACACCAACACGGTTTTTCTTCTCAGCCTTTTCATCCTTGAAAATTGGAACCCCCAGATATTTTTCCAGATTCTGTGTAGTAATCCTGGCCTGCCGCTCTCTTCCCTCTACGATCTCCTTGCTGACCTTTCTGGCTACAGTAGCCAGTTTTCTTTCCAGGTTCCGCACACCGGCTTCCCGGGTATATTCCCTGATAATCCTGTATATAGCATTCCTGGAGAAATAAATATTCTCATCATCCAGGCCGTGTTCCTCTTTAACCCTTGGAATCAGGTGCCTGTTAGCTATCTCTACTTTTTCCTCATCTGTATAACCGGATATCTCTATAACCTCCATCCTATCCAGTAATGGTGGAGGGATAGGATAGGATACATTGGCTGTGGTGACAAATAAGACCTGGGATAGGTCAAAGGGTAATTCCAGATAATGGTCTGTATAATCAGTATTCTGGGCAGGATCAAGCACTTCCAGTAAAGCTGCAGCTGGATCGCCACGAAAATCGGCTGTCATCTTATCTACTTCATCCAGCAAAAAGACAGGATTGCTGGAACCGGCTTCCCGCATTCCATTGATTATCCGGCCTGGCCTTGAACCAATATAGGTCCTGCGGTGACCCCTTATTTCAGCCTCATCCCGCACTCCACCCAGGGAGATTCGGACAAACTTCCTCTTTAGAGCCCTGGCGATGGACCGGCCCAGGGAGGTCTTGCCAACACCCGGAGGGCCAATCAAACACAGGATTGGACCTTTTTGCTCAGGAGCCAGTTTCCTCACTGCCAGATACTCCAGGATTCTTAACTTCACATCTTCCAGTCCATAATGATCTTCATTTAAGATCTTTTCTGCTTCCTCTAAATCTATCTCTTCCTCATCATAAATACCCCAGGGCAGATCAAGGACACAATCCAGATAATTCCTGATCACAGTAGCCTCCGGAGACATGGAAGGAGTCCTGCTGAGCCTTGAAATTTCTTCTTGAATCCTTTCGGCAACCTTTTCTGGCAGGTCAAGCCTGGCTGCCTTTTCTTCATACTCCTGTATTTCCAGATCATCTGAATCTGTTTCCAGTTCTTCCTTGATAGCCTTTAATTGCTCCCGCAGGTAATATTCCTTCTGGGTCTTTTCAACCTGTTTTCTAACCTTTTTATGAATCTGTTCTTCTACCTTCAGAATCTCTATCTCATTGCTGAGGAAGGCTAATAATGTTTCCAGTCTTTCTTTAACATCAATGGTTTCCAGCAGCTGTTGTTCATCTTTCAGCTTCAATTCCAGATGAGAGGCAATAACATCCGCCAATCTCCCTGGTTCTTCAATATTATTAACTGTCAACATGGTTTCTGCGGGCAAATGGCGGTTGTATTTGATATATTCCTGGAACCCATCCAGAGCTGAACGCATCAAAGCCTCTACCTGAATATCTTTTTCCTCATCAGTTTCCAGGCGCTCTGCCTTAACCAGGAAATATTCCTCTTCCTGTATAAATTCCAGTATTTTTGCCCTGGCTATTCCAGCTACAACAACTTTAATCATACCATTGGGCAGTTTCACCAGCTGTTTAATTTCACTAATTGTACCTACATCATAAAGGTCTTCCTTTTCGGGATCTTCTATTGTCTCATCTTTCTGGGCAGTAACCAATATCTGCTTGCCTTCTTCCATGGCCTGCTCCAGGGCCCCGATAGATCTATCTCTGCCAACCAGTAATGGCAATACCATATATGGAAAGATAACAACACCACGTGATGCCAGCAAGGGCAATTCTATGATATTGTCCATGTCTTCTATATATTTAATCCTTTTCTTTATCACTGTTCATCACCTCCATAGATTTATTTCTATTCAGAAATTGATTTTCCTGCCTGACTTATTAATTTAATACATTTTTCGTTAAATATCAATTTTATAAATAACCTCGTCAGAAGACGAGGTTAAAATATCCTGTATTTTCTTATTATAGATAACTATTTCAGGTTGAGAGGGGTATTAGTCTCTCTGTTGAAATCACCTGGATTCTCTCTTCCTCTTTTACGGTAATGGCGGCCTCGATGGCCTCTTCCAGGGTCCTGATTGGAATAACCTCTATTTCCCGTAAATTCCTGAAGATATTCTGATAATTATCAGCAGGAATAAGGACTTTCCGGGCTCCCGCCCTTATGGCTGCCTCTACCTTTTCTGCAATACCACCTACCGGTTTTATTAGTCCCCTGATGGATACTTCTCCTGTCATGGCAATCGAATTATCAACCGGCGTATTACTCAAGACAGAATAGACAGCCACAGCCATGGACACACCGGCAGAAGGCCCGTCTACCGGTATTCCTCCCGGAAAATTGATATGTATATCATAATCCAGGGGATTAATCTCCAGCATTCGCCGTAAGGCAGTCAGGGCATTCTCCGCTGCCTCTTTTGCCATACTCCTTCTCCTGATTCTGCGGCTGCCTCCATCCAGTTCCTCTTCATCTACAACTCCTGTAATACTAATTCTGCCTTTTCCCCGGCCTGTTCTGATAGCAGAGGCCTCTATCTCCAGTAATAGCCCGGTATTGGCACTATGTACTGCCAGTCCATTGACAACCCCCACCTGGGGAGATTCAGGAATCTTCTTATCCAGTCTGGGAGTATAACGGCCGCTGTTGATAACCCTTTCCATATCTTCCTGGCTGATAATATTGCGGCCATCAGTCAAGGCCATACCTGCAGCCAGTTGAACCATATTTACAGCCTCCCGCCCATTTCCCGCATAACCAGTAAGCAGGTCTAAGGCTTTATCTTCAATGCTGAAATCTATCCTGTCAACTGCCCTCCGGGCAATTAACCTCAA
>JAAYRT010000058.1 GCA_012518635.1 Halanaerobiaceae bacterium
AACCACCTTTTCCCTGAAGGCCTGTACTGTGTCAATATCCAGTTCCCCGGCCAGCCTGGCTATCAGGATATTACCCTCCAATTCTGTTGTTATATCCATGTGTCTCCTCCTCATCCTCTCATTCTTCCCATTTCAGTATATTAATTCTTGATAAGCAAAAAAAATCCTGCCTCAATATTTGTATATTTTGGCAGGTATTTACTCTATTGTTGTCGATAATTATCGGAACACCAGACTGCCGATCTGGTAACGGATTATCCTCCTGAACATCTGGAAAAAGGAGGCCTTTTCTACATCCTGGTCAATGACAATATCCACTGTCTTCAAGAGGAGATTCCCTTTATAGATTTTCAGGGAACCTATCCGCTCGCCTTTTTTTAGTGGTGCCCTGATCTTCTTCTCTAATTCGACTACTTTACTTATCTCCTCTTCCCTTCCCCTCCTGGCCGGTACGATTACCTGCTTTTCAACAATCCCCCTGGCTGTCTCTTCCCTGCCATTGGGGATATCCAATTCCTGTATGATTTCATTTTCTTCAGCCAGTACCAGAGGCTGGTAGAGGGCAAAGCCGTAGTTCAGGAGCCTTTTCGATTCCTCAAACCTGGTCTCTGAATCATCGGCACCCATGACCACAGCGATGAATCTGATACCATCCCTTTCCGCTGTTGAAGCCAGACAGTATTTGGCCTCCTGGGTAAAACCGGTCTTGATTCCATCTGCACCGGGATAAAAACGGACCAGGCGGTTGGTATTATTAAGCACTGATTTGCCATTCCGCAAATAATCGATCCAGGTAGAGGACCATTCCAGAATCTTTTTATGTTTTATAAGTTCCCGGGACAGGATGGCCAGATCCCGGGCACATGAATAGGTCCCCTGTACATCCGGGCTATCGGGAGGCAAACCATTGGTATTATAAAAATAGCTGTTCTTCAACCCCAGTTCCCTGGCCCGTTCATTCATCCTCTTCACGAAGGCCTCTTCCGTCCCGTAAAGATACTCGGCCACTGCCACGGAGGCATCATTGGCTGATACTATGGCAATGGCCTTCATCATATCCTCCAGGCTCATCTCCTCTCCCGGTTCCAGCCAGATCTGGGAACCTCCCATACTGGCAGCAAACTCACTGCAGACCAGCTTATCATCCAGTTTTACTCTGCCTTCCTCCAGGGCCTCCATGACCAGCAACATTGTCATTATCTTGGTCATACTGGCCGGTGGCAGCTCCAGTTCCGGGTTTTTCTGATAAAGTATCTCTCCTGTCTCAAACTCAATCAGGATGGCCGATTTAGCCTTAACATCAAAATCTGCCTCCCCGGCCACTACCGGCTGGCAGGCCAGGATTAAGATGATAGTAATGAAAATAGGCACCCTGTATAAGTTCCTGAGCATACCCCTCTCCCCCCTATCGAACTTCAGGTAAATAAGATGTCTAATGGTATATTTATTATTCTTTCAGGGGGATTATGAATGGGGATAGCTTTTTAGAGGTCATATTATAAAATTTTTTCAGCTTTTTACCTGATGGTTTTATGTATCAGGGGGTTCATTTCCGGCTTTTCAGGAGTAATCAGGAAAGCCTTCCTGACCCTTTCCTTGATTCCCCCGATATCCTCAGTATTGGCATGGATGACCAGCAGGGTATCCCCCGGCCGAACCCGGTCTCCAACCTTCTTCTCCAGGACAAAGCCTACTGCTGGGTCGATGACATCATCCTTCCTGGCCCGCCCACCTCCGATCTCCACTGACTGGAGGCCCAGTTCCCTGGTCCTGATGGCAGATATATATCCCTCTTCCCCTGCAGTGACAGGATAATTAAATCTGGCCTGAGGGAGTTTATTCACATCATCAATAATCCCTGCCTCTCCCCCCTGGGCCCTGATCAACCTGGCAAATTGCTCCAGGGCTGCTCCTGTCTCCAGCAATTCCTGTAATAAGTCATAGCCTTCCTGGTAACTCCCTGTCCTGCCAGCCAGTAGTAACATATTGGCCCCCAGCAGGAGAGAAAGCTCAGTCAGGTCTGCCGGCCCCCTGCCCTGTAATGTAGCGATGGCCTCCTTGACCTCTAGAGCATTACCGATAGCATAACCCAGGGGCTGGCTCATATCTGTTATCACCGCGATGGTCTGCCTCTCCAGGTGTTTCCCGATTTCCACCATGGTCCTGGCCAGTTTTTCTGCCTCCTCTACCTTCTCCATGAAGGCCCCGTCCCCGGTCTTGACATCCAGGACTATCCCGTCTGCCCCGCCGGCAATCTTCTTACTCATGATACTGGAAGCAATCAGGGGGATAGAATCAACGGTTGCCGTAACATCCCGGAGACTGTAGAGCTTCTTGTCGGCCGGGGTCAGGTCTGCTGTCTGGCCGGCCACTGCCACCCCGATTTGATTGACATTTTCGATGAATTCAGCCAGGGACAGGTCAGTCCTGAAACCTGGGATAGATTCTAGCTTATCGATGGTCCCGCCGGTATGCCCAAGGCCTCGTCCCGATAATTTAGCTACCGGCACACCGGCCGCCGAAACCAGTGGAGCCAGGACCAGGGTTGTAGTATCCCCGACACCGCCGGAACTATGTTTATCAACCTTGAAGCCCCTAATGGGAGAAAGATCTATCTGATCCCCTGACGCTGCCATAGCCATGGTCAGGTCAGCAATCTCCCGGTCATTCATACCCTGGAAGAATACCGCCATGGCCCAGGCAGCTATCTGGTAATCCGGTATGCTGCCATCTGTATAGCCATCGATGAGAAACCTGATCTCCTCCCTCTCCAGAACCTCACCCTGCCTCTTTTTATAGATGAGATCATAAACCCGCATCTCCGCAAATCTCCCCCTTTTAATATTATTAAAGCCTTATATATACTTTATAAATACCCGGCAAAGTCCTTAAACTCCCTTCAGTATCTCTCCAGCAAAACTCCTGCCGAACTGGACCCCTTCCATTCCCAGCAGTTCTGTAATGGTTGCTGCCAGATCTGCAAAGCTGTCCCTTACACCCAGATTATGGTCCTCTTTTACCTTCTCACCATAGATTAAGAGGGGCACATATTCCCTGGTATGGTCTGTTCCCCTGAAGGTAGGGTCACAGCCATGGTCAGCCGTGATAACCAGCAGGTCATCACTCCCCAGACTCTCCAACACTTCCGGAAGCCGCCTGTCAAAATCCGCCAGGGCCCCGGCATAACCCTCCACATTCCTGCGGTGGCCATGGACCATATCAAACTCTACCAGGTTGGCGAAAAGAAGGCCCTCCTCCAGTCTGGCAAAGGCTTCCAGGGCAGCATCAACTGTCTCCATATTATCAACTGTATGCCAGGATTTACTGATACCCCTGCCGGCAAAAATATCACTGATTTTGCCTATTCCAAAAACAGAAAGGCCGCCCTCTAAAATCCGGTCCAGCATGGTAATCCCGGCAGGCTCCAGGGAAAAATCCTCCCTGTTTGCAGTCCTGGTAAATTTCCCGGGACTGCCGATAAAGGGCCGGGCAATCACCCTGCCTACAGCATGCTCCCCCTGTAATATCTCCCGGGCTTTTCTGCACATCTCATAAAGCTCCTTCAGAGGGATTACCTCCTCATGGGCAGCAATCTGGAAAACACTGTCTGCCGAGGTATAGACGATGGGCTTTCCAGTAGCCATGTGCTCCCCTCCCAGTTCCTCGATTATCACTGTACCGGAAGCCGGCTTATTACCCAGGATATCCCTGCCTATGGCCCTTTTGAACTCATCAATCACTTCCGGTGGAAAACCCTCAGGATAGGTGGGGAAGGGCCTTTCCAATATTATCCCCGCTAGCTCCCAGTGGCCGGTAGTGGTGTCCTTCCCTGGTGAGGCTTCAGCCATTTTACCATAGACTCCCCTTGCCGCCAGATCACTATCTATACCCGGAATTCCCTCGATTTTACCCAGTCCCAGCTTCTCCAGTTCTGGCAATTCCAGGCCGCCCAGGGACTTCCCTATATTGACCAGGGTATTGGCACCGGCATCCCCGTATTCATGGGCATCCGGCAAGGCCCCGATTCCTACACTATCCAGGACTATTAAAAAGACCTTCTTTATCTTCCTCATCTTTTCCTGGCCTCCTTTCACAAATACAGCCACTATCCTTTTATAAATTATTACTGACTAGAAAAAAATAACTACCCAGAAACGAGTAGTTAAATTGCTGATATATATTAATCTCCAAAAGAAATTCCCAGTGCTTTAGCTGTTTTCACCAGATCCCCTTCCGGATCTACCTTCTTCAGTTTACCGATAACTTCTTCCAGGGGTACTGAAGAAATCTCATTACCATCCAGAGTAACCATATTGCCAAATTTACCTTCCATGGCCAGATCAACAGCTGCCTTACCGTACATGGTGGAAATAATCCGGTCATAGGCTGTCGGGCTGCCGCCCCGCTGCAGGTGGCCCAGGACAACTGCCCGGGATTCCAGGCCAACCAGTTTCTCCAGTTCATTAGAAACCTGTTCAGCAATACCTCCCAGTCTGATTGGGTCTGGACTGTCCTCAACAACTGTCCTTACCACCATCTCGCCGGAAAGAGGTTTGGCACCTTCAGCCACAACCACTATACTAAATTCCTTGCCAGCCTTTCTTCTCTCCTTAATCTTTTCCGCAACCTTATTAATATCATATGGAATCTCTGGAATCAGGATAGCATCTGCACCACCGGCCAGTCCTGCCTTCAGGGCAATCCAGCCCACATAACGGCCCATTACTTCCAAGCACATGATCCTGTGATGGGACTCGGCAGTTGTATGCAGTCTATCCAGGGCCTCTGTGGCCACAGCAACAGCTGTATCAAAACC
>JAAYRT010000059.1 GCA_012518635.1 Halanaerobiaceae bacterium
ATATATTGTCCAGCTTGGCCTGATAATGGTGGTGGCTGCTTTACTGGCCATGGTATTTGGTATTTTGAGTTCCCATTTTGGAGCCAGGGCTGGTTATGGTTTTGCCTCGGGAATTAGAGATGAAGTCTTTGAAAAGGTCCAGGGCTTTTCTTTTGCCAATCTGGATCAGTTCAGTGTATCATCACTGATAACCAGGCTTACCAATGATTGTAATACTATAGGCCAGGTTACCATGATGAGCTTGAGGATGGCAGTCAGGGCACCTTTTATGATGCTTTTTGCCCTGATTATGGCTTTACGGATAAATGCCTCCCTGGCCAGGGTTTTCATGGTTGCTATTCCTGCTACAGCCCTGGCGCTGATTGTGATCATGGTAAAAGCAAGGCCCCTGTTTAAGAAAATGCAGACCTGTGTGGACAGAGTTAATGCTGTTATCCAGGAGAATCTTACCGGGATCAGGGTTGTAAAATCTTTTAACCGGCAGGGGTTTGAGGAAAGAAAATTTAAGGAAAGAAATGATGATTTAAGGGATACTGCTTTAGAGGCCATATCCCTGGTTATCCTTTTAATGCCTGTCTTGAACCTGATAATTTACTCGACCATCATCGCAGTTTTATGGTTCGGCGGAATGCAGGTCACTGCCGGTACCATGGGGAGTGGTGAACTTATTTCTTTCATCACCTATATCACCCAGATATTAATCTCTCTTATGATGATGTCCTTTTTCTTCATGCAATTGGTCAGGGGTTCTGCTTCTGTGAGCAGGATAATGGAGGTCTTAAATACAGAGTCAGAGATTAAGGAAGCAGATAATCCTGTGAGAGAACTAAAGGATGGTTCTATTACCTTTAAAAATGTTTATTTCCGTTATCCTGGCAGTAAGGAATGTGTTTTAAAGGATATTAATTTTAGCATTGAAACAGGGGAAGTACTGGGGATCATTGGTTCAACGGGTTCTTCCAAGTCAACCCTGGTTCAGTTAATACCAAGGCTTTATGATGTAAGTGAGGGTAGTGTTATTGTAGGCGGCCATGATGTCAGGGAATATGAATTAAAATCCTTAAGGGATCAGGTGGCTTTTGTCCTGCAGAAAAACACCCTCTTTTCCGGTACTATAAGGGAAAATATGCAGTGGGGTAATGAGGAGGCTACAGATGAAGAGATTATCAGAGCCCTCAAGCAGGCCCAGGCCTGGGAATTTGTTTCTAAATATGAAGATGGCCTGGATCACCGGGTTGAACAGGGTGGTAGTAATTTCTCCGGTGGCCAGAAACAGAGATTGACTATAGCCAGGGCTTTGCTTAAATCACCGAAGATTATAATCCTGGATGATTCCACCAGTGCAGTGGATATGGCAACAGATGCCAGGATCCAGCAGACCTTTAAAGAAGAACTGGAGAGTGTGACTACTATCATTATTGCCCAGAGGATTTCCTCTATCCAGCACGCCGATTGGATTATCGTCTTGAATGAGGGAAGGATAGAGTCTATGGGTAAACATGAGGAGTTATTGGAAGTTTCACCGGTATATAGGGAGATCTATGAGACACAGCAGAGGGGAGTGATGGCAGGGTGAGGGGGCCAGGACGAGGTAATATGAAGCTGAGACCGGACAATCCAGGAAAAACCTTGCTGAGATTGTTCAGTTATTTCAGGTTTAATAAGTTTCTTTTCATTGCCGGTTTATTATCAATTATTTTTAGCAGTATAGCCCAGATAGCTGCCAATGGTCTTCTGAGTCCGATCATTGACTCTTTGATTGAAGGCAGGGGTTGGCCAGTATTTATCAGGTATATTCTTATTATGGCAGTATTGGTTGTATTGATCTCCCTGGCTCAATACCTGGGTAACCTTTCTATGGCCAGGTTAGCCCAGCGGACAGTGCATAAGATCCGGGAAGAGATGTTTTCCCATATGGAGAAATTGCCGGTTTCCTTTTTTGACCAGCATCCCCATGGTGAGCTGATGTCTACATTTACCAATGATGTGGATATGCTTAACCAGGCCCTGGAACAGAGTACTTCCCAGGTTACTATCTCTGTGGTGACAGTAGTGGGAACCTTTGCCATGATGCTCTATTTAAGCCCTATCCTGACCCTGGTAGTTGTCGGCATGCTGATATTTATGCTGCTTGCTGTAAAATATGTGGGCCAGAGGTCGGCCAAAAATTTCCGTTACCAACAGG
>JAAYRT010000060.1 GCA_012518635.1 Halanaerobiaceae bacterium
GGTCGGCGGGAAGGTGGATAATGTTATAGCTGTTTTAAATAGGATAGACCTGGTAAGACGCGGGAATGAAGATGATGTGGAACGGGTTATCAAGAAAGCCAGGGAAATTTATAGTGATACCTTTATAGATATAGTCCCCATTTCTGCTAAAGATGCTATGGATGGTCTAAAAAATAAAGATTTGGATAGATATAGAGATAGCGGTCTCCCCAGGCTGCGTGAATCTATTGATAGAAACTTCTCCAGGCGGGCTTCGAAGATTAAGTGCAATAGCAAATTGAATGGGTTAAAGGGTTATTTGAATGATATTAACCAGATTATTCTTCCATATCACAAAAGATTGTTAAAGGATAATTCCAGAAGGAAGCAATTGCTCAGATATAAAGATTATGAACTGGAAAAACTACGCAGAGATATAAAGGACATGCTTGGCAGAATACTGGATGATTACAGGAATATGGTCTTCTCCAATATAGAATCAAAGACGGAAGAACTCTTTAATTTTGATGAGGAGAATAAGGCTGAAGCTGAGAACTTTATTAAAAACCAGATATTCTGTGTAGATGTACTGAATAAAAGGCTTAATAAATTCCAGGAAAATTATAAAAAAAAGATGGAAATAGTAGCAAAGAAGCTTATAAATGACTCCCATTTTAAGGAATTTAAATATATTGATGACAAGGCTTTAGTATTACTAAAGGATGTATATTACAGCCAGAACATGGAATTTCAGTTGATCTCTGATGAATTTTCAAATTATTCTTTTTTTGGTAGTGCCCTATCTATTGCTGCGGGTGCCCTTTTCCTGGGCCCGGTGGGGATTATCCTCGGTATATTGGCAAACAGCCTGGGCCTGGTTAGATTTGCAGTTACTAAAATAAAATTGCCCGGGTTAAAAAATAAATTGAAGGAGGAGCTGCAGAAAATTACCTCTGATATAGAAAAAAAGGTTAACAAAGGATTAGGGGATGATATCAGGCGTATAGAGAAAAAAGTAGACAAGACCAGGGAGCTGAGTTTTGCATCACTCCACGGTTCTTCAAATAAGGTTAATGATGTATTTAAAGCCTTTATTAGGATATCTGATCTGAGTAAGGAAGAACTTGAATACAGGGCAAATGTCATAAAACTATTAAAAGGAGAGGATATGTGATGCTGCAGGAAATGATTGATAACTTTCAAAAATATGTGGATGATTCACCCTTAAATGATCTTATATGGCTGGATGATGATGGGGAAAGAATTAAATTAAGTGAATCTATTGACAATTATAGAAGGGAATTGAATATTCTAAAAAACAAACTGGGCCAGGCTATGAATGTGGTAGTCATGGGAGAAGTAAAAGCAGGTAAATCCACCTTACTGAATGCCATTGTGGGTAAGAAAATAGCTCCAACTGACGTTCTGGAGGCGACTGCAGCTATATCTGAACTGTATTATTCTGAAGAGGAAAGGCGGAAATATATAGAGAGGGCAAGTTGGTTAAGTCATCAACAATTGAAGATATATACAATGAATTACTTGAACATCAGGGAGATCTGGATTACTTTTCCGGAGACATGATGGTTTCAATAGGTTATCCTATGGAATCCCTGAAAGAATTTCATCTGGTAGATACGCCTGGATTATCAACCATAACAGATGCCAATTTAGAAAAGACCAGAAAATTTATACAGGAGTCAGATGTGGTTTTATGGATATTTAACGCCAATCATATTGGCCAAAGTGATGTTAATGAAGAACTTGCTAATGTTGCCAGGATGGGTAAGCCGATAATTGGTATTATAAACAGGATTGATGAAATTGATGGGTCCCCCATGAGGGTAAGAGAATATGTACATAGGACTTTAGGTATTTATTTACAACAAGTATTCACTACCAGTGGCCTGGATGCATTTGAAGCGAGGATTAATAATGATGAAGTAGAGTTTTATAATAGTGGTTTAGGTGAGGTACTTGATTATTTGCGTAATGAAATAGAAAGCAATTCAGAGGAAATACATATGGAAAGTATTGAATCCTCAGTAAAGGCTGTTATAAGGCATTACGTAAAATCACATGAGATTTATGAGAATAAAATAAATTTTATTAGCCAGAAACTAAA
>JAAYRT010000061.1 GCA_012518635.1 Halanaerobiaceae bacterium
ATAGCCTTCAGATGTATATAACCATTGAACCTGTATTCCTCCCGTAATATCATGATGGTCTTCAGAAGCAGCTCCATGGTATAATCAGGACTCCTCATGACAGCAGAACTCAGGAAAAGGCCTTCAATATAATTCCGGCGGTAAAAATTAATGGTCAAATCGGCCACCTCCCGGGGAGTAAAGGCAGCCCTGGGCCGGTCATTGGAAGCCCGGTTTATACAGTAAGTACAATCGTAGATACAATAATTTGTAAAAAGGATCTTTAAAAGAGAAATACAACGGCCATCATCAGACCAACTATGACAGATTCCTGCCACTGCCCCGTTCCCTATGCCCCCCGGGGTATTCTTCCTGCTACTGCCACTGGAAGAACAGGAAACATCATATTTGGCTGCATCTGCCAGGATAGAAAGCTTTACCATCAGTTCCATACAGCCACCCCTATCCTCCTTATTCCTGTTTTATTATACCATACATATGTTTAGCGGGCAATCGTTAAAACTGGTGAAAAATCCTAAAAAAAGAAGGATTTATGCCAAAAATGGGCAAGTATATCTATTATAAAGATACTGGAAACAGCAAATATAAAGGAGGATTTTTTTATGTATTCAGGTATCGGTTCATTTTTCAGGGAAGGCTGCCAGCTTTTCAGGAAAAATTTCGGGAAATTATTCCTCTACAATCTCTTTATCTTCCTGATTACCCTGGCCCTTATCTTATTTTTTATTCTGGCCTCTATAGCCAGCATTTCCTATATCAATATAAGAGTACCAGTTATTTACTCCACTACAGAAAATTTTGGCTTTTTTCTTGTCTTCATTATTTTACTGGTACTGATCGGCCCGGTTTTCTTCACCAGTTATCAATATCTCTTTGTCAGGCTGGTCCGGAAAGAAAAGGTCTCTTTTAGGAATATTTTTGCCGGTTTCAAGCATTTCTGGTCCATCTGGGCGACCCACTTCTTCACACAGGTAATTGCTCTTGGAGGTACCATTCTCTTCATACTGCCTGTACTAATCCTGGTTTTTCCTAATTTTATCAGCAAGTTTAACCTGCCAGCCCTATTTATGAACAGCCAATACTGGTTCAACAATTACTGGTATTACCTGCTGCCTGATAGCCTGTTACCCTATTTCTTACCCCTATTGCTTATCATGCTGGCAGCTTCTTTTTACTGGGCCTGTAAACTGCTCTTTACCGGTCTGGCTGCCCTGGACAAAAGACTCAGCCCGGGCGATGCCATCTACTATGCTAACAATATTACCAGGGGATTTAAATTAAAGATATTCCTCAACTTCTTCCTACCCATCATACTCATGGCTGTAGTACTCAATATAGTGATTGTCCTGACTGAGAACATCTGGCCCCTTGCCCTGTTCATACCATTATTGATTAATCTTTTAAATGTATTTATCTTTTTACCCCTGTGCACCTCTATCATGGCTGCTGCCTATGTCCGGCTGTCTGATCAGTTTGATAATTACCTGCCCGAAAACTTACTGGAAAGATTCACTGCTAAAAAGAACTCCAGGAACAATGATAGCAGTGGAAAGAATAATGAAGATAAAAACAATTAATATAATCAGCGCTGATTAAATAATTACGGTAAATTGAAAAATGCTCCCCAGACGAGGCAGCTATATAAATAAGCTGTCTATCCCAGTGGGAGCCTTTTCATTAAACCAAAACCTAAAAAGAAGGCTATAAATTTCATCAGGAGGATTGATTGTTATGAACACAAAAAACAGTTCTTTTTTTAGAGAAGGGTTCCATCTTCTCTGGAAAAACTTCCCCAAAATATCCCTTTATAATCTCCTTTTATTACTGCTTTGCCTGGTTATTTTTATAATTATAGCATTAGCCGGTACAATAATTATTGCGAAAATAGATACAATGGGAGACTTTACAACAGGCATCATTACAGCTACCCTGGCAGGTACTATTCTGGTATTATTTTTCCCAGTCCTTATAACCGGTTACCAGCATTTTTTTGTTAAACTGGCCCGTAAAGAAGGAGTCTCTTTTAAAACCATCTTTGCCGGTTTCAGGCATTTCTGGCCAATCTGGCTTACCCATTACTTTACAAAAATAATTATTTTTGCAGGGACAATCCTTTTTTCATTACCTGTATTTATAATTCAATCAGCTTTAGTAAAGCCACATGATATACCACGTATTATTTTTCACTTGCAGTTCCTTTCAGAACACTTCCCCCATGTACATCCAATATTTTTTCTACCTGCAAGTATCTTCTACCCCCTCATAGCTTACGTGCTTATATCAATATTTGCCACCTATTACTGGAATTCAAGATTATTCTTTACCGGTCTTTCAGCCCTTGACAGCAAAACCGGTCCAGTTGATGCAATCTATTATTGCAATAATATCAGCAGGGAGAATAAGTTGAAAATATTCCTGAACCTATTTCTGCCCTTTACCCTGATCTCCCTGTTATACATTCTCCTATTTTTCATTACAGAAAAAAATCCTGCTTTTCAAATTACATTGTTAATACTTAATTTATTTATATTTATACCCTGGTTCTGTTCAATAATGGCAGCTGCTTATGTCCGCTTGTCTGAGCAATTTGATGATAAGCTGGATGAAAGTTTCCTGGGCAGGTTTACTATAAAAAACCAGTAAATCTCTTTTCTATGGTCCCGTTATAAAAAAACAGGAGGATGATTACATGAATACAAAAACTATTTCACTTTTTAGAGAGGGAACCCTCAATTTCTGGCAGAACTTCCGCAAAATCGCACTCTATTCTCTTCTCTTAATATTGCTTTACCTGGCACTTATAATTATTGCGCCCATAATTGGTGCATTAATAGATTTAGTATTTAAAGTGAATATTTTTTCCTTATTAACAAGGATGACTATGCCGTTAATAATCCTACAAAGCCTGATTTTTCCCATTTTTTTAGCTGGTTATCAGTATCTATTTGTAAAATTGCTCCGTAACGAAAGCAGTTCCTTTAAAACCATCTTTGCCGGTTTCAAGCATTTCTGGCCGGTAATGATCTCCAATTACTTTAGACGGGCAATTGTTTTTGCTGGAGTATTTCTCTTCCTCTTACCTTTACTCATAATATTTTTCCTGAGCCAGGCAGCAGAGTTGCCTTCTATTTTTGAGTTTCTATTTTCCGATTCTTTTCCCCCTCCACTTCTGAACCACTCTTTCACACCTGCTTTCCGTGTTCTTTTAGTCCTTTTACGGCTCACCTTTATATTTGCCACATTTTACTGGTCATCAAAATTACTCTTTGCAGAACTGGCAGCACTCGACAGGAAACTCAGTTCTGCTGATGCCATCTATTATGCTATTAACATCAGCAAGGGAAATTTATTAAAAATTTTCCTTAATTATCTTCCATTTATAATTATTATTTTTTCTATTAATTTCACACCATTGATTACAGTAAATAAACTAATTGTATCGGTAAAGGTATTTACCTGGCTTATCCTCCTTTTATTTATCTTTACACCCTGGCTCAATTCAATTATAGCCACTCTCTATGTCCGTTTATCTGATAAATTTGATGAAAATTTAAAAGAAGAATACCTGGAAAGATTCACTGTCAAAAAATGCTCCAGGGATGAAGTTGATAATGACGATGAGGATAATAATGAGGATGAAAATGATGAGGAATAAAGGAATGCTCCCTGAAAAGGGAGCATTTTTATTATAATATAAAGTATTTTTTTTGTTTATTTATAAGCTTTCGATTTTCTCCCGGATTATCTGGTTGACCATACCCGGGTTGGCCTTGCCCCTGGTCTCTTTCATCACCTGGCCGACCAGGAAACCGATGGCCTTATCCTTGCCACTCTTGATATCTTCAACTACAGAGGGGTTGGCCTCGATTACCTTCAGGACAATCTCCTCCAGTTCACCGGCATCACTGATCTGTTTCAGGCCTTTCTCTTCAACGATCTGCTCCGGCTCCTTGCCTGTCTTGAACATCTCTTCAAAGACAGTCTTGGCAATCTTGCTGCTTATGACACCTTCATCCATCAGCTTCAGCATACCTGCCAGATGGGCCGGGGTCATCTTCACTTCTGCTATCTCCAGATTTTCTTCCTTGAGCAGTCTGAGGAAATCCCCCATAATCCAGTTGCTGACCGCCTTGGCATCACTATATTCGGCCACACAGGCCTCAAAATAATCGGCCAGTTCCCTGGTATCAGTCAGGACACCGGCATCATATTCCGGTAAAGCATATTCCCTGACAAACCGCTCTCTCTTTTCCCGGGGAAGTTCCGGTAAGCTAGCATTAATCCTCTCCACCCATTCCCTGTCCACAACCAGGGGTGGCAAATCAGGGTCGGGGAAATAACGGTAATCGGCAGCTTCCTCCTTACCCCGCATGGAAATAGTTTTATTGAGGCTGTCATCCCAGGTCCTGGTCTCCTGGATGATCTCTCCACCCTCTGCCAGTACCTTTTTCTGTCTCTCCACTTCATACTCCAGGGCCCTTTCCACTGCCCTGAAAGAGTTCATATTCTTCAGCTCAGTCTTGGTTCCAAACTCTTTCTGCCCCACCGGTCTGATGGAAACATTGGCATCACAGCGCAGGGAGCCTTCCTCCATGTTACAATCGGAAACTCCCAGGTATTCCAGAATCTGTTTTAACTGGGTCAAATAGGCCCTGGCTTCTGCCGGTGTCCGGATATCCGGGGCACTGACAATCTCGATCAAGGGTATACCAGTCCTGTTATAGTCCACCAGGCTGGCTGTTGCCTGGTCAATACTGCCCTCATGGACCAGTTTGCCCGCATCCTCTTCCATATGGATCCGGGTAATACCGATCCGCTTTGTCCCCTCTTCTGTATCAATCTCTATATAGCCATCCTCACAGATGGGGAAATCATTCTGGGAAATCTGGTATGCCTTGGGCAGGTCTGGATAGAAATAATTCTTCCGGTCAAATTTGTTATAACCGTTGATGGTACAATTCAGGGCCAGGCCGGCCATGATAGCATAATCCACAACCTTTTTATTCAAAACAGGCAGGGTACCCGGCAATCCCAGACAGACCGGACAGGTATGCTGGTTTGGCTCAGCCCCGAACTCAGTGCTGCAATTACAAAAAATCTTGGTTTCAGTTGCCAGCTGGGCATGGACCTCCAGCCCGATTATTGTTTCATATTCCCTGCTCATTATCTCACCTCCAGTTCCGGCCTCTTATTCTCCAGCTGTAAAAGCTTTTCCAGAGAATAGGCAGCCTGAATTATCTTTCCTTCCCCGAAACGCGGACCCAT
>JAAYRT010000166.1 GCA_012518635.1 Halanaerobiaceae bacterium
AGGAGGATGACCAGGTCTCCCGGTTCCGGGGATTTACGGACTACATTTTCCGCCGGGGCTGCTGCAATAACTGCACCGCACTCCAGCCTCTTGGCCTGGAAATTATCATGATATATCTCTGCTACCTGTCCTGCAGCAATTCCTATCTGGTTTCCGTAAGTACTATAGCCCAGGGCTGCCCCTGTACTTATCTTCCGCTGGGGCAATTTTCCCTCCATTGTCTTCTCAATAGGAGTACGGGGATCTCCGCTGCCACTTACCCGCATAGCCTGATAAACATAGGCCCTGCCAGATAGGGGATCACGGATGGCCCCACCCAGACAGGTGGCTGCACCGCCAAAGGGTTCCATCTCAGTAGGATGGTTATGGGTCTCATTTTTGAACATCAGGAGCCAGTCCTCTTCTTTACCGTCTACTTCTACTTTGATTTTGATACTACAGGCATTTATTTCTTCAGATTCATCCAGGTCGTCCAACAAGCCTTTCTTTTTTAACTCCTTCATCCCGATCGTGGCCAGATCCATCAAAGTAACACAGGAGGATGGTTTTCCTGTGTCATTTTGTCCTTTGTCACTATTTTTACCGCCTCCACCATATACATAGTCCCTGCTTTCCAGATATCTTTCGTATACTTTCTCCAGAACAGGACTATAGAAGCCATCCCTGATCTCAATATCCACCAGTTCGGTCAAGAAGGTAGTATGGCGGCAGTGATCTGACCAGTAGGTGTCCAGAACCCTGATTTCGGTCAGGGTCGGATTGCGTTTTTCTCCCTGAAAATAAGTCTGGATAAAGAGTAAATCTTCCAGAGACATGGCCAGGCCCAATTCATTATGTACGGTCTCCAGTTCTTCAGGAGTCATCTCATTAAAATTTTCGATACTGTTTACATCTTCCGGATACCTTTCCTCCAGTTTTAAGGTAGCTGGTATGTCCAGGCTGGCTTCCCTGCTCTCCAGAGGATTTATACAATAGCTCTTTATCTTCAGATATTCTTCCCTGGAAATATCTCCAGCCAGCAGGACCAGTTTTGCGTAACGGACTTCAGGCCTTTTACCCCCGGTCAGCAGTTGAAGAGTTTGTCCTGCCATATCAGCCCTTTGATCATATTGTCCCGGTAATGATTCAATAGCCACCAGGTGATAATTTTCCGGAATAGGGAATTCTTCCTCATACAGAACATCTACAGGGAGTTCAGCAAAAATCGTTTTCTTTGCCTTTTCATAAACCTCTTTTGTTATGCCCTCTATATCATAACGGTGTATTACCCGGACCTCCTCCAGGCCCTCAACCCCCAGAAATTCCCTGAATTCTTTAAGTAAAAAACCTGCCTCCACAGCATAAGCGGCCTTTTTTTCTACAAAAATCCTCCTTACTCTTTCAGCCATTTGAACCACCTTTCCCTGTTATTGTTGTAAACCTGCCATCCTTATACTAACAGACCTTTTCTTTCATTGATCACCCCACAGAAGTAATTTACATTTATTATTCTACAAAATATTCCCAAGTCCTTTAAGCCTGAGGAATAAATGTAAAATAATTGGCAACCTGAA
The DNA here is from genome assembly GCA_012518635.1 of Halanaerobiaceae bacterium. Classification (GTDB taxonomy): domain Bacteria; phylum Bacillota; class Halanaerobiia; order Halanaerobiales; family DTU029; genus DTU029. The sequence continues at coordinate 1,554 of JAAYRT010000166.1, forward strand.
AAATACTATTTATTAATACTCCTGATTTCATAAACTTCCCCGGGAAAAGTACCTATCCTCATTACCTCTTCATTCCCCTGACTCTCTTCTATAACTTTACCATGCAAGTAAACCCTTACCATCTCCTTCGTCTTCAGTTCACAGATATTATCCCCCTCTACCTTAAGCAGGGCCCTGACCAGTTTATTATCCTTCCATTCCATATCCAGTTCAAAACCACCCCTCAGACGCAGGCCTTTTACCCTGCCGCTGGTCCAGGCTGCCGGTAATGCTGGTAATAATGTGATTACCCCCTCATGGCTCTGTACCAGCATCTCGGCTATCCCGGCAACAGCACCGAAGTTTCCATCAATCTGAAAGGGTGGATGGGTATCGAATAGATTGGGCAAGGTAGAGTTTTTTAATAATTCCAGGAGATTTGCATAAGCCAGTTCCCCATCTTCCAGCCTAGCCCAGAGATTTATGATCCAGGCCCTGCTCCAGCCAGTATGGCCTCCACCGTATTTTAATCTCCTCTCCAGGGTCTTGCGGGCTGCCCTGGCCAGTTCCGGCGTTTTCCTGACAGAGATCTGGGTACCAGGATAGAGGGCGAATAAATGGGATATGTGCCGGTGTCCTGGTTCTGCTTCCTCATAATCCTCCAGCCATTCCTGTATCTGACCGTATTTACCGATCTTGATTTCCGGCATTTTTTCCAATGTATCCTCTAATTCCTGGACAAAAACAAAATCTTTTTTTCCTGTAATACGATTAGCCTCTATACAGGCATTAAATAATTCAGTGATAATCTGGAAATCCATTGAAGCCCCCTTACAGAGACAACCCTGTTCTCCATTAGGTAGAATATAGGTATTCTCCGGTGAAACAGAAGGACAGGTCACCATATAGCCGCTTTCCGGATCCTCCACCAGATAATCAAGGAAAAAGAGGGCTGCTTCCTTCATGGTCTCATAGGCAGTGGCCAGAAATTCCTTATCACAGGTATATTGGTAATGTTCCCAGAGATGGAGGGAAAGCCAGGCTGCTCCCAGGGGCCAGTATGAAGCAGGTATATAGATATCCTGGGGAGCTGTATCAGCCCAGATATCAGTATTATGATGGGCGGTAAAACCCCTGCAGCCATACATCTCCCGGGCAGTCCTACGTCCGTTAATTCTCATCCTCTCCAGTAGATCAAACAAGGGATAATGACATTCCGATAGATTACAGACCTCTGCCGGCCAGTAATTCATCTGTGTATTAATATTTATGGTATATTTGCTGTCCCAGGGTGGAGTAAAACTGTCATTCCAAAGGCCCTGCAGGTTTGCCGGCAGAGAACCGGGACGGCTGCTGGAAATCAAGAGATACCTGCCAAATTGAAAATAGAGGCTGATCAACTGTAAATCCTCTTTCCCCTCCCTTAATCTCTCCAGTCTGAGATCAGTCGGTAAAAGGGACAGGTCTTCAGTAAGAGACTCATCATTAAATAATTCCAGCTCTACCCTGCCAAAAAGTTCCCGGTAATCCATGATATGATCCTCTTTAATGGCAGTGTAACCCTTTTCAAGGGCATTCCTGATTCTATCTTCACACACCAGCAGGGGATCCCTGTGCCTGAAAGAAGTCTCTGCTGCCAGATACAGGATAAGCTCATCAGCAGCATTGACAAGCAGGTTTTCCCCGATAGTATCCACCTGACCACCTCTATTTACTGCCTTAACCATGGCCCTGAAGATTGAACCACCTTCACCTCCACAGTGGCCTTTCATCAATAGGGTAGAGGAATCCAAAGGCAAGACCTGATCCATCAATTTTCCCCTATTCAGGTTTAAACGAAAGGAGATAGCCCCTTTCTGATCTGCCTTTATCCTGATTGCAATAACCCCATCTACTGCTGTAGCAAAAACCTCTCTTTCATAATTAATTCCATTGGAGCTAAAGGAAACCCGCACTATTGCTTCATTTAAATCCAGTTCCCTGTTATAATTTTCATACTCAACTTTATCCTCATTAAAATAAAGATTCATATCTCCCAGGGTCTGATAAGCCCGCTGTCCCTCCGGCATACCGGAAAGAGCCAGTTTAGCCAGTTCCTCGGCTTCTTTCAAACGGCCGGCAAAGATTAGTTCCCTGATTTCAGGCAGGTATTTTTTCGCTGCAGGATTGTTCCGGTCAACAGGGCCGCCATACCAGACAGAGTCCTCATTTAACTGTATTCTCTCACTGAAAATGCCACCGAAAACCATGGCTCCCAGTCTGCCATTACCAATAGGTAAAGCCTCATTCCAGTCTTTTGCCGGTTCTTTATACCATAACTTTAAATTTATCTCTTCTTTATTCACTATTCCTACCTCCTGGTATGTTAAATATACTTGATTTTTATATTATTAAAGAATTATTAACTGGATTCTGTTTTTAAATCATCTCTAATATCCTGTCAGAATTAACCTCCAATAAATACTGTTTAAAAAAGAAGCTCTCTCTAAGCAGGGCCCTCATTTTCTTTTCCTGGACCCTGTAATTACCTTTCTGTGATCCATCATTTAATCTGATGATATAGGAGCGGGGTGTAAAGCTGTTAAAAATTATCAAACCCCTGGCAGCAAGATACTGTATCCCGGCAACGATGCTTTCTTCCATCTCACCGGTCCTGACTGCTGCCTGATATATATCCAGCTGGCCTCCCTTATTATTGACCGCATATTTTATCAGACCGGTAAGTTTTTTTAAAAAAGCACTGCCATTCTCCACATCCCTTTTATTATAGGCCAGCACAAGACAGGCGGGCCTGATGGTGTAGATTAATTCTTTAAAAACAGCCAGGGAAGGCGGACAGCTAAGTAATACCAGGGTCCTCCCCCTGCCCTTTTGATAGCGGTTGATTACTTCTCCAACTTTAATGGTTTCCAGTCCTTCATAATAATATACTCCATCATTGTATACCGGTAACTCTTTCCCCTGCTCCTTCCAGTCCCTCAGGTCAATAATCTCAAATTGGATTCCACTTCTTCCTGCAACGCTCCCCTTCTCTCCGGTTTTCCAGGTGGCACTTTCTCCTCCGGCCATGATTATCTCTTCAATGATTAGCTGTAATTCCCTTTTACCCTGGAAATCATTAATTGCAGGAGAATAAACCAGATCGACTACACGGGCAATTTCCTTCTCTCCAGCCCACCACCAGATAGCCGAATACTGAACTCCATTCTGGGCCAGGAGTAGGCGCAGATGCCTGTTTCCCGTAGTAGGCCTGGTGAAAACTATCTCAACAGAATGGGCCACAAATCTGGGTGGAGGATTGCCCTCCCCAAAGGGAGCCAGTTTCCTTAAAGCATAGTAATCCTCCAGGGTGATCCTGTCCAGGGGAAGCTCCCCATCAACATAGAGCCTTCTTTCTGCTTTCTCCAGTTCTGCAGCCAATATCCTCTTGATTTCCTTGCTGAAAATAACCAACTGTCCTTTTTCCAGGGAGAAACCGGCTGCTCCCTCATGCCCCCCAAATTTCTCCAGATATGGGGCAGATTCCTTTAAGGCCTGATAGATGTGGACTCCCGCTATAGAACGGGCGGAACCGGTGATGGTCTTTCCATCCTCCTTCTGACACATCAGGAGAACGGGGACCTGGTAGTCCTCACATAGTCTGCCTGCAGCAATACCAATAACCCCTTCATGCCAGTGGGGTTGATACAGGACAATGGCCTCTCCTGCCGGTAAAGAGACTAATAGTTCCTTTGCTTCCCTGATAATCTCTTCCTGTAATTCCTTCCGTCTTTTATTGGCCAAATCCAGTTCCCGGGCCAGCTCCTCTGCCCGGGTCTCCTCCTCTGTCAGCAATAGTTCTACAGCCAGGTCTGCCCTGAGTACCCTGCCTGCCGAATTGATCAATGGGGCCAGACCATAGGCAATATCTTCTTCTGTAATCATTTCAAGGTTATCTACACCGGCAATCCTGTATAATTCCTTCAAACCGGCACGCTGTGTTTCCTGCAGTAAAGGTAAACCTGTCTGCAGGAGATAGCGGTTCTCTCCCCTTAAAGGAACCACATCTGCCACAATGGCCAGAACCAGCAGTTCCAGAAAAAACTCCCTTAAATCTTCCCTGTCCACCTTGGTCAAAACAGCCAGGGCCAGAAAATAGGCCATGCCTGCCCCCGGGAGTTCGTAAGCCCTATGTTTACCATCCAGAAACTTTGCTGTCAGGATATAATCAGCCGGTGGCAATTTCTCTGGCAAATTATGATGATCAGTAACTATTACTTGCAATCCCAATTCCTTAGCCAGTTTTACTTCTTCATAGTTGGCAATGCCACAGTCACAGGTGATAATTAAATCTACCTCACCTGCCAACTCCCGGACAACCTTTTCATTCATCCCGTAACCCTCTGTAAAGCGGTCCGGAATATGGTAGATTACCTCACCTCCGATTTTTCTGATTAGCTCTACCAGAATGACTGTTGAGATGACCCCGTCCACATCATAATCACCATAGATACAGATCTTCTCTCCCCTTTTAATTACGGAGAGGATCAGTTCAACAGCCTCCTCCATATAAGGGAACTCAGAAAAATGGGTCGGCTGGTAATATTCCGGTTGAAGGAATTCCCTGGCCTTTTCTTTTGTATCCAGACCCCGCTGTAAAAGTATACTGGCCAGCAGGCGGTTGCCGTTTGCCAGTTCTTCCAGCCAGTCAGGTATCTCTAATTTTTTACTATAACAGATCTCTGTCCTCATTGCATCCCCTCAAACAAACCTGAAAATTTCTTTTACTCAATCTTAAACATTAATCCTCAGTCCAACCAGATGTACTGTTTAGAACTCGATTTCCTCAATCCTTTCCCAATCCAGGTCCAGGTCAAAGTCATCCTCTTCTATCTCCAGCAATAAGGGTTTTTTCTGAAAGCAGATAGAACGGTATTCACAATACATGCAGATTCTTTCATCATCTACTGCCCTAAATTCTTCATAGGACAGGCCCTTTATCTCCCCGATTTTTTCCTGTAAATAAAGCTTATCCTCCATAAATCTCTTCTTGCTATAAAAAACAGTCTTTTGCTCCTGTGGAAAACGTGGATTCCAGTATATAAGAACCGGTTCCAGATTTTCCTGGGGCAAAAACCGGTCCAGGGCTTCCTGCAGGACATATAGATAAACCCTGGACTGGAGATTATACCGGTAATCAATATCAGCTGCAAAGGGTTTCCGGTCCGTCTTCCAGTCATAGATAATGATTTTCCTCTTTTTTTCATCTATATATATAAGATCAAATTTAGCCACAAGTTTTATTCCTTCCTTATTGACCCGTAGCTCATATTCAGGATAAAAACTATCCTCTGGGTTATAAGGGCGGAATTCCTTCAGATTCTCAAACCAGTCCTTCAAATCACCGGACAGCAATTCCTGCTCCATGGCTTCACCTGTACTATAATAGCGCCAGGCCAATTGGTGAAAAAGTTTACCCCTTTCCAGGAGTTCCTTCAGCTCTATATTACCTCCCCAATCCCCTGCCCAGAACAATCCATCCAGATAGCGGCGGCGGAATTTCAGATGACATTTTTCAAAATAACGCAGGGCCAGCTGGCTAAAATACAAATCATCCAGTTTTCTCACCATAAGTCTCCCTCTCTTTCCCGATAAAATCAGCCAGGGCTATGAAAGGGCTTGCTGGCTCAACCTTCCTGCTGCCTCCATTATCATAAATAATCTCCCTGTGGGCAGTCAGGAGGAGATTCTTTCTGGCCCGGGTAATGGCCACATAGAGCAAACGGAGCCTTTCCTTGATAAATTCCAGGTTGGCTTCTGTGCGGGGATCCATTTGCTTAGCCCCCCTCCCCTCTACAGTGACCCTTTCTCCTCCTTCACTGGAGGAAAGAAGATTTATCAGGCTGGCCTTTGCTGCTGCCACCGGATTACTATACTCATCCTTCAGGTAATAATAATCGGAACGGAAGTTATCATGGACAGTTGAGGGGAAATTATCATCTGTAAGATAGACAATATAGACTGTATCCCATTCCAACCCTTTGGAACTATGCAGGGTAGTAAGTGTTATAATTCCAGGTTCAGGTTCATAACCCTTCCTGTCATAAATTTTTCCGGCAAAATCCTTCCAGGAAGACTCCAGCCGGGGGAGTTCGGCAACAATCTCCGGCAATTTCCAGTGGGGATTCAGGTCTAACTCACCCTTAATCTGCAAGGCCATGTTCTGTGCTACCGCCAGTTCCTCTCCCTGCAGCTGCATTTGTTCAGCAATAAAAAGTACCAGCTCATCCGGAGGCAGTTTTATGCTGGCATCCAGCCAGAGACGGAGCCTGTCCATGGTGCTGATAAAATCATCCCTAAGTTCCCGGGGAACAAACTGTTTGATGCTTTCCTGAAAGAAGAACTCTCCACCCAGTGGATAAATAAGTTCCTCCAGATTATATTGTTCAAGCAGGTTGTCTATAAAATCTAAACCCTCCCTATCCTCCAGAAGTTCCTCCGGAAATATCCCTTTGAATACTTTTACAAAATATTCTTTTATAAGTGGTTCTGCCAGATACCGGAGGAGTAAGTTAAAATCATTGATTGTCTTTAACTGCTCTTCATTCCGGTAACCAGGACTCTCATATTTAACTCCCAGTTTCTCCAGTTCTTCCATCAGCTCCTCAATAATATAATTGGCCGGCACCAGAATGGCTGCTGTATTTTCCGGATTATCCTTAATATGCCTGGCAGCCAGATTGGCTACATGGTTGAGCTCATCTTCTGAAGTAGGGTATACTTTTGTTGCTATGGTATAGTTATCAGTTACAGGGTTGGGAAAGGGGTCTTTACTATCAACAGGATAAATATATTGCTCCTCCAGGGCATCCCTGCATTCCCTCTGAGGGTGTTCCTCCCGGGACCATTTCACCAGATAATTGGCCAGATTGATTATGTCCACTGTACTCCTGCTGGAATAAAGAATGGAATGTTTCTCGACAGATTCATTGTTACAATACTCCCGGAATATCTGTGGATTGGCACTGGTAAAGGTTCCCATAATAGCCTGATTGGAGTCCCCCACCCGGACCAGATTACCTTCTTTTCCGGCCAGTAATAATAAAATCCTGGTCAGTAATTCATTGGAGTCCTGGGCCTCATCCTCAAAAATATAGGTATATTTTTGCTGTAACCTCTCCCGCAAGAGCTGGTCTTTTTCCAGTAGATTCAGGGCCTGTCTGACCAGATCATCAAAATCCAGCAGTCCCTGTTCCCTTAAATATCTATCATAATCATGATAGATTGCTAATGCCCAATCCAGGTAGGAATTACGGTCACAACACCTTCTCAGTTCCTGGACCTTCGCTGAATCCAGATCATATAGCTTAAACCAGGAAATCATTGTCCTGATGAAGCCGGGAAAATCTGTCTCCCGCCATCTATCAAGGGCCCTGTCATAGCCCCTTCCAGAAGGAGAATAATCAAAATACCTTAAAAAAACCCGGTGGTTTTCCCTTAACCAGTTATCAACCAATTGCTGGATTAACCTGCCCCGTAAAGCCGGATCAATTATATTAAATTCATCATTTACCAGGAGTTCTTCCGGCCTCTCTCTTAAAATGCCGAAGGCCAGTGAATGAAGAGTCCGTACATCATAGCCCCTGTTCCTGGGCAAACCCTTTGCCTCCAGAAAATCACCAATCCTTGCCCTGAAATTGGCCACAGCTGAATTCATATAGGTAACAATAAGAATTTTTTCCTTGCCTGTGTGGCCTTCTGCGATCAGGCTGGCAGCCAGATAGGCCAGTACTGTGGTTTTCCCTGCACCGGGAACTGCAGGTACTGCCAGATAACCTCTCCGGTAACCGGCAACTTCCACCTGTCCGGGTCTTAATTTTATCATCTGTGAACACTCCCTCTATTCTATATAACCAGCAGCCATTCGGCCAATTGCCCTTCCTGTTCCCAGCCCTTGCTGTTCAGGTAACTATCAGCCAGATAGATGCCGTCAGTCACTTTGTTCAGGATACTCTGTAAATAAGCAACCAGCTGTTCTTTCCGTAATTCCTGATCCACACTATCATCCCAGCCGGTTTCTTTTCCCCACTGTGGTGACAGTATGTAAGGATTGAATAATTCCTTGGCAGAACCCCTCAGCCAGTTTTCACTGGAAATATCCAGAAGGAAGAGATATTTTACACTTTTAATCTCAGGAGAAAAGAGGAATTTATAGGGGGTAGTCAGGACCACCGCCTCTTCCCCGACAGAATTATAGAGGACCTCAGCAGCCAGGGTACCATTATAAATGAGATCAATAAAATGCTTGCCCAGTTCCTCTTCCCTTATATCCTTGAAATTCTTCACTACTTTCTTGAATTTAGCTATAGAGTCAATCATCTGGCGGCAGGCTAAAATATCTTCACGGGAAGGGGATAGGGGGGATAGTAATTCAGCAAAAACCAGTTGAAAAAACTCTTCAAGTTCCGGCACCTGGTTCTCCCTTTCTTTCAGCCATTCCCGGAGATAATCATACCTGGCAGAATTATCAAAACCAATCCTGGACCGCAGATTGACATCAGCCAACTCCGGTAAAAGCATCCTGCTGGCAATAATCTCTTCAGTCAATATACTGCTCCGGACTGGATCCAGCTTCAGAAGGAGGCTCATGGTCTGTTGGAGGGCAGAATAGTTAATCTGCATCTGCCACTGGGGGTTGGCAAGCAGGCTAAGGACAATCAGGGCCTGGGAAAAGGGAAGATCCACCAGCCTTTTCGTCCTGGTGAGATTGACAAAGGTATAACCCTGTCCGGTAATATAGCGTTCCAGGGCAAACTCCATAACCTTATCCACCTGAGGGGCAACCAGTACTACTTCGGAAGGTTTCAGTCCTTCATCTAATAACCTGACCACTTCTTCCCCAGTCTGATTTAGCATATCTCCCCTCAGCTCAGTATTTATTTCCTTTATAATAAAGGAATTATCTTTCAGCGGAATATCCTCAAAAACAGCCTGATAAAGTGAGACAGCCAGTTGGCGGGCTGCAGGAGACGATGTAAAGGAATCCTTCAGTTTCTCCACCTGGCAAAGAGGAAAAAAGACTTCACTGGCCAGTCGGGGATTCCCACCGAAAAAGCGGTTAATTCCTTCTTCTGGGTTAAAGCTTAGAAATACCTGGGGAAGATTTTCCAGCAGGTATAAAAAAAGTTTCTGGGCTGCAGGAACAGATTTCTCCAGATTATCCACAAACAAATAGCTATAGCGTTTTTTAAGTTCTTCCTGATATCTTCTACTTCTGAAAAGATAATCATTGTATAATTCCACTGTTAAGGAATAGTCCAATATCCGGTTCTCAAGACAAAACTTGCGGAAAATACCCATAATGGCTATTGCCTCATTAAAGACAATTATCTTCTCTCCATCATCCCCGGCCCACTTGAGCAGCCTTTCTTTTAACTGCTCGAGGGAAAGAGTATTCATGGCTGCCTGGTTCAGGTTATCAATGAGTTGTACAGCTATCCTGGGGGAAGCAGCATTGACATACTCAAAAACATCCCTATGCCTTCTATGCTTTTCTACATATTTACTCATCAGGTAATGACTGGTTTCTACATTCATGAAGGTAGGTACAATCGTAGTAAATCCCCCTGGCAGTTTTTCCTCAATCCAGGGCCAGTAATCGGTCAGCTCTTTCTGGACAAAACCAAAATAGGTAAAGACATTTAATTTACCCATTATCTCCAGGTCTACATTCCTCTGCCACTCCAGTCTGCTGGCAGCATTTTTCACAAAAACCAGGGTCCTGTCTGTACCTTCCCTTTTACATATCTCAGTATATTTCTCCAGCAGTTTTGTAGTTTTTCCTGATCCTGTCGGACCGGAATAAATCACTGGCATATAAACACCTCTTAAGCTTTATTTCAATTCCAGAAAGCTAATTCTTCTTTTCCCAATGGTAAAATGCTTGATTCGATTATACCTGTTATGTTCTATTTTCTGCTCCTTAACACCTATTATAGCCAGAATTGCAGCAGGCTTCAATGAAGGCTCTATATTTTCCAGGAATAAGTCCAGGGTATTCTCACCAGCATTGGACCAGTGGGTAATCTGGCCATAAGGCAGATCAGTTAAAACCAGGTCCACCTTTTCTCCGGCAGGCAATTGGGCCTTACCTGCATCGGCCTGAAAACATTCAATCTCCAGTCCTTCATTAATATCCGCCTGTAATGCCTTTAAGCTAAGAGCACTTTCCAACGCCTCCTCATGAGACTCTTTCCCGTAAAGCAGGAGATTATTTTTGATTTCCTCAATACGTTGTTCAAGGCCATCTGTAGTTAATAACGCCAGATTCCTTCTGGCCAGGTTTAAGATGTTTTCATCTATATCTGAAGCAATTATCCGTGACAAATACCTGCCATGCAGAAACCCCAGTACAGTCAGTAAATAGGCTCCCCCGCAAAAAGGGTCATAGATAGTTATGGTGCCGTCATGTCCCCTTTCTTCCAGATAAGCCTTACTCCTTAAGAATATCTCACTGGCCAGTCTCACTGGAAAGGCAGTGGCCCCTTTTTGATTATACAAGACCCGGCCGCTGGCAAAATCCTGATAATTTTTCTGCTCATTTTCATATATATATTTCAATTTATCATCACCTTTATTATACCTTTGGGCCTATTTCATCCCACCTCATACTGTTATAATATTGTTTAAAGGAGAAACAACTACTATCTTACTTTGATATTAATTTGAAAATTCCTCTTTCCCTTTATTATTTATAAAGGAATTTAACTTTTAATGTAGAAATATAAGTTAAAAATGGTTAAACTGTTAATCCCTAAGGAGGGTTATTATGCAATCCATAAATAATTTACTATATAATTTTGCTATTTTTATCAAAAGGTATCCAATAGTTTATTTCAGTATTGCTGGACTTATTCTGCTTTCCATGATCATCTATTTAATCAAAGACCGCTTTAAAGAAGAAAGAACCATCAAAAAGATTAAAACATTATTGCTGAGTAACCCCGATAAGGCCTTTAACAGGCTGATGAAAAGTGATCTATCCCTTATAGAATTCATTACCAGGCAGGAAAACCTGGCTGCCAGTGAATATATTAAGATTAAGAAATTTCTAACCAGGCCGGAACAGGTAAAGGAAATCTATAAAAAAATTATAAGCGGTAAAGAAAAAAAACGGTTACAACGGGTTAAAGATGGTGTCTCTATCCTGGCCCAGCTAGGTACACCCCAGGCCATCGATTACCTGGTTACCTTCCTCTATGAAGATGAAAAAGAGATTATCAGGATGGTTCTGGCATCTCTGGAGAACATCCAGACAGAGAAAGTAATCTACTCCCTTATCGAATATATCAGATATATAGAAGATAATGATATTTTAAATAATCTCATGGAAACATTAAGGGGAATAGGAGATGAGGCTGTAAAAAGGATTATTCCGCTGGTTTATAAAGCTGATCCGGCCACTCAAATATGTTATATAGATATTATAGGAGAATACATAAAAGAGGACTCTTACCAGGTACTGGCCGATCTCCTGGATAGTGAAAACCCGGAAGTAAAAAGCCATGTCCTGCAGAAATTGGCCAACTATAAACTGGATGATGAGGTAATCGATAAAATCATTAAAAACCTTGCTGACGAACACTGGGGTGTGAAGAGCCAGGCAGTCAATCTTCTGGGCAAGAAAAAAATAATGCGGGCAGCACCTTATATGGCCAGAAAACTGGCTGATGAAAGCGGCATAGTCCGGGCTGCTGCTACAGAGGCATTGATGAACTTAGGCTATGAAGGAATAAAATATATCTTTGAACTGGCCAAAGACCCGGATGCACCAAAAGAAGTTAAGGATGCCCTGAAAAAACAGGACATCGCCTTTATCATCGAGGCTATGGAAAGGGTCTATCAAAAAAACAATGCTAATGCCTATTAAGGAAACCTAAACCCCCTATTGATATCAATAGG
>JAAYRT010000062.1 GCA_012518635.1 Halanaerobiaceae bacterium
CACCCTCTTCTGTCCCACGGTGGATAGTTACATTCTCTCTAATAATATTATTATCCCCGATAAATAAATAGGTCTCTTCTCCTTTAAATTTCATATCCTGTGGTTCCAATCCTATAGAAGCACCGTGAAATATCTGGTTCCTCTTCCCTATCTTTGTCCACCCGTCAATAACCACATGGGGACCGATAATAGTACCTTCACCTATTTCCACATTCTCCCCTATGATACTATAGGGGCCGATTTCTACATTTGTACCAATTTTTGCTCCTGGTTCTACAATGGCAGTGGGATGAATCTTTGCCATGTGTAGTACTTTGCCTTCCTTATTAGCTTTCAACCTTTCCTCCCCTTTCAAGTTCAATAAAAACACTACAATAATAATCTATCTATATTATTAATAAAATTATTCCCTATCCTGGATGGCAAACATCAACTCAGCTTCTGCAGCCAATTCATCATCCACATAGGCTTTGGCATTTATCTTGGCAATATTACCACGGGATTTTACCATCTCTCCTACAATCCTCAGCTGGTCACCTGGGACTACCGGCCGGCGGAACCTGGCCTTATCAATCCCGGCAAAGAAGGGCAGTTTATCCTCCGGATTCTCCAGATCCTTCATCATCAAAAAGCCTCCTACCTGGGCCATGGATTCAATGATTAATACACCAGGCATGATTGGATGTCCCGGATAATGTCCCTGGAAAAACTCCTCATTAATAGATACATTTTTAATACCTACTATCCTGCCATCCTCTACCTGCTCAATCCTGTCTACCAGCAAAAAGGGATACCGGTGGGGTAATAGATTTTGAATCTGATTAATATACAACACTGCTCTCTCCTCCTATACTTATATTCTGCTTATATTTATCATGTATTTTACTGGCCAGTTCTACATGTAAAAAGTGGCCAGAACGGACAGCAATAAGATGGCCTGCAATAAAGCCATTTAAAAACATATCTCCCGCCAGGTCCAGTATTTTATGGCGCACAAACTCATCACTGAATCTCACTGGATTAACAGTCCGGTCATCACCAATCAGGACAGCATTATCCAGGCTGCCTCCCAGGGCCAGGCCCCTTTTATGGAGCAGCTCTACCTCCCGCTCAAAACCAAAGGTACGGGCAGGAGCAATTTCCGTAACAAACTCATTAACACCCTTTTCATATTCAAAAAACTGGGTACCGATAACCGGATGGTCATAAACCAGGGTATAGGAAATCTTGAAACCATCATAAGGCAGGATGGTCAGATACATATCTCCCTTCCTCACCCAGAGGGCTTCATCAACCTTTATAACCTGTCTTTCTTCTGCCAACTCCCTGACACCTGTCTGCTGGATTAACTCTATATAGGGCAAAGCGCTTCCATCAGCAACCGGAGTCTCAGGATTATCCAGCTCAATAATGATATTATCTATATCAGAAGCCCATAAAGCAGCCATGATATGCTCTATAGTATGGACGGTTGCAGCCGGATCTTCCTTCAGGCCGATACTGGTACACCTCCTGGTTGAAACTACATTTCCTGGCTCTGCCTTAATCTCTGGCTGGCCCTCCAGATCAACCCGGCGGAAAATGACACCAGTATTTGCTTCTGCGGGAAGGCATCTCATCTTTACTTCTTTTCCGGTATGAAGTGCTATACCCGAATATTCCAACAGTCTGGCGATAGTTTTCTGCAAAGTCCGTGCAGTGATCACTTCACCTTCCCTCCTTCCTATTTATCTATATCTTTATTCAATATTCACTTAAAATTTCCTGCAAAATATAATCCTTTTAATTATAATTTATAATATTTTTATACTTTTTACCTATCCATGACGAAGGGTTGTTTAAAACCTGTTCTGGAGGCCCGCTTTCTATAAATCTGCCCTGATCCATAAAATATATTTTATCAGCTACGCGGCGGGCAAAGGCCACCTCATGGGTGACAATAATCATGGAAGTATTACTCCTCTCTTCCGCAATCCTTTCCAGTGTATCCAGTACCTCTGTAACCAGGATTGGATCAAGGGAGGCGGTAGGTTCATCCAGCAATATCAGGTCTGGTTCCATCACCAGGGCCCTGGCAATCCCCACCCGCTGTTTCTCCCCGCCGCTGAGCCTGTCCACCGGACTGTCTGCCAGATGGGCCAGGCCTACATCCTGCAGGGCAAGAACGGCCTTCTCAAAGGCCTTTTCCATGGTATAACCCTTTTTAATCAAGCCCAGAGAAACATTTTCTTTCACAGTCAGGCGCCGGATCAAATTAAAGTGTTGAAAGACAAAACCGATATTCAACCTTATTTTCTCCATTTCAGCGGCTTTTAAATTATGAATGGGGATATTATTAAAAAATATCTCTCCGGAATCAGGTTCAACCAAACGGTTTATGCAGCGGATAAAGGTAGATTTGCCACAGCCACTGGGCCCCATAACAGCAACAATCTCCCCTGCTTCCAGTTCCAGTTTTAACCCATCTATTACTATATCATTGCCATAGGCTTTTTTCAAATTATTTATCTTAAGCATAAGCATCCTTTACCTCCCTGGGTTTACATAATCCCTGCTGCCTCATTTTACTGCCTATCTAAAGATCATCCTGGGGTAATTCAACAGATAAAGCAAGCCGGGTTTGGCTGCCGGAATGACAATCTCATGCATGATTTCTGCCGGCGAGAGGCCCAGGGCCTTCCCTGCCTCCCACTCTTCCCTGCTGACCGGATTTAGCATCCCGGCCAGCAAAGTCATGACCAGGCCTGTTATCCCCCCGATGAGGAACTCAATGCCAAAATTAAGATAGGGAAAACTCACCCTGCTCAGGAAACAGATCATGCTGAAGATAAAGCCTCCTATAAAAAAGCCATAAAGAATTCCCCTCTTATTATTCAATCTTAAAACACTGACAATCAGGCTGTGGTCCAGAATTAATAGGAGGACAGTAAAAACAAAAGCAATAATGAGCGAGATAACGGCTTTCACCTGCCTGAGGAGATTCAGAATCTCACTCCGGGGATTGGCCTGTAAAATACCTGCCTCCATATCCATATAAGTCACTGCCGGATTGGCAATAATCCCCCTGATTTCCTCTATCAATCTGTCAGCATCATAATTCCCCTTCAGCAGGAGCTGGATCTGGTCACCGGGAATAACCTCACCGGCAATATAACTATCGATAAGGTTAATGGTCTCCACTATCTCTTCTTCCTTCATGTCAGGTAAGGAATTTTGAATATAGGATAACTGCTCCAGTACCAGGGGCAGCTGGCCGGTCTGTAACTCCAGTAAAATCTCCTGGATAGATCTCAAACTGGCCTGCAGGTGCTCTGTATCGAAAGCATTGATGACCTCTTCAATCTCACCGATTAGTAAATCTATCTCCTGCCACTCTGTCCCGCTGTTCAAGGCCTCCTCCACCTTCAATAAAGAGCCTATCTTCTCCTGCCAACTGTCAATGGAAACAAGCACTGGATCCATATCATCCAGTCTTGCGACCACCAGATCATAATTATTATCAAGGGCAGCAGACAATTGCAGGAAGACCTCCTTCAGCTCTTCCAGCTGTCCATAAATACTATTGCTCCGGGGAACATAGATTAATCTCTCCTCAATTAAACCGGCCCCCTCTTTCAGCCGGTTGCTGGTCTGGATTAAATCCCGTTGTATATCACTTATATCCCCCACATTACTCTTTAAGTCACCCAGTATGGCCAGTAAATCCTGCAAGAAATTGGAGAGTTCCTGTTCCTGCCATTCAGCCAGGGATTTGCTCAGGTTACCACCGAGCTCTTCCACCTGGCCCAACCCCTGGTTAATATTAAAGAGATTATCATCCAGCCTGTCACTATACTCAATTAACTGTTCACTCTGAGTTATAAAGGCATTTAAAACCGGAGCTATCTCATCCAGCCTGCTCAGGGTAAGGGCCAAATCCTCCCTTGGATTGCGGAGGAAGCCGGTCCCCAATCTCTCCCCCTGCCTGCCCCTATTATCAACAATAAAGACCTCCAACTCCTTTGAAGAGATACCGGCTATATCTCCCTGCTGGATTATGGCCGTAATCCGGCTTTCCTGATTATCGATAACTCTCAATTCCAGATAAAGGCCGTCAACAGTCCTGGCCGTCAATCTCCTTCCCACTGGAATATTATAGCTGCCGGCCGGCTCTTCTATAATCACTTTACTGGCATAGGAAAGCAGGAAATTCTTCATCTCCTGGAGGCTGACCAACAGGGACAGCTGGCCTGTCTTATCACTCTCCGTAACACTAATAATCTCTTCCAGCCTTCCCCTTAACAGCTTAATAATCTCTTCTTCTTTCTCCAGTAAGTCCTCTGGATGCTGGTTTAAGGGATACCTTATCTCCAGCAGCCGGTATTCTGCCAGAACCTTCTCTATCTCATCTTTTACCCGGGCAAGCAGTTCCGGGCTTTTTACAATAATATCAAACCCATCTCCTGTGGGATATAAAAAGTTAATCCCCTCTATCTCCTCCAGCAGGGGCCGCATATAGTACCGGCTATTGCCCCTGAAACCCCTCACCGATAAGCGGGGCTCAGTTATAATGGTCCTGCTACTTAAACCGGGAATATCGGCAAAATATCTGCCCAGATTGACATAGACTCCTTCATTTTTAAACTCCTCCGGTATCTTCAATAAGTAACTGCTTATTCCTGCTACATCAGGACCTTTTTTTAACCTGGCACCAGGTAAGGTCTCTGCTGCCACCTGCCTGATCTGTTCTACAGCCAGTTCCTCCTGATCACTGCTTACTGTAAAAAGAAGATCATATTCACCATAATCCCCGATAATCCCGCTGACTATATCCGCAAAGTAATTATCAGCCAAATAAGCCCCACCCAGCACCAATACAGTACCCAGGAGAATGGAGCTTATCAATAAAATAAATATATCTTTTAAAAAAGCTGTTTTCCAGAAAAACATATCTAAGTCACTCCCATCCTGTGCCTATTATACCACC
>JAAYRT010000171.1 GCA_012518635.1 Halanaerobiaceae bacterium
GAACCCACGATCTCCAGCGTGACAGGCTGGCGCGTTAAACCACTACGCTACGTCCCCGCATTATAGCAAATCTTTTAATGGTGGGCGAAACAGGGCTCGAACCTGTGACCCCCTGCTTGTAAGGCAGGTGCTCTCCCAGCTGAGCTATTCGCCCTATCGGCAACGTTCAAGTGCCGCTGACAATGTTAAGTATATACAAAAAAGCTCTTCAAGTCAATGATACTATTCGTTTGTTATTAAAGATTATTAGTGAAAACATCCTCTAATCTTTATAATTCTCTTTTTTTCTATATAAAGTGTTATAAATTATTCTGCAATAACCCCATAGTTAATACTTATTTCCCTATTCTTGATCAGAAACTCAATTAGATCAACAACTAAGGTATATTCCAGATTTGTCTCTATAGAATTATAAGTAGAAATAGCAGTATTGAACATTTGCGGTATATTAACCAGGGTAGTTTCCTGCAGGGCTTTGTCAATTATAGCACTGATAATCTCCTGCTGTCTTTTAGCCCGGTCCTGTTCATCTTTTGTATAATCATAGAAACGGGCATAGTTTAATGCTTCCTCACCGGAAAGATTGTTATTACCCTGTTTTAAGGCTAAATTCAGATCAGGAACATTTAATTCTTCTTCTCTGGTGATAGTTATCCCTCCCAATTTATCAACCAGATCTATAAATCCCTGATAACTGATGGTAAAATAATAATTCAATTCTACAGAAGCTAATTTACCGATATCAGCAAGAAAGGCTGTTAATTTCTCCGCATCAATCGATTCACCAAAAGATGGTTTTTCCTCAAGTATAATATTGCTGATTTTAAGTTCCTTGTTATCTACATATAATTGAGCCAGAACAATAGCATCCGCTGATATCTCACCTTCTACTACGCTTTCTCTATCATCAAGCCCAACTATTAGAACATAAACATCCTGCTTTAAAGAAGTACTGGCTAAACCCGGTATTACCTGAGGATAAAAATAATAGAGATAAAAACCGATGGCAAGTAAAAGAATAGCTATCCCAACAGCTATGTATATTTTTTTCAGTTTTGCTTTTTCCATCATAAGCAACCCCTTTCTTTTTTGTACCTTTGCCATTATTTCCTTATAATGTCCTCAAATTACTAATTCCTAATTGATAGTTCTCTATTTAAGACAAAATTCCTTCATTAGCTTAATATTTTTAGCAAAATTTCTGTTGACATAAATAAGGGGATGTGTTATATTATATATCGAGCCCACAACTTGCCGAGGTGGCGGAACTGGCAGACGCGCTAGTTTGAGGGACTAGTGGTCGCATAGACCGTGCGGGTTCGAGCCCCGCCTTCGGCACCAATAGTTTAAGGCTTAATGGACTTTGCTTTTAGCAGAGTCCACTCTTTTTTCTTTTTTCACACCCCTTTAACACCCATTTAATAATCATTATGCTGAAGTGGCGGAATAGGCAGACGCGCATGATTCAGGGTCATGTGGGCAAAAGCCCGTGGGGGTTCGACTCCCCCCTTCAGCACCAACCAAATATTATTAAGGGCAGAGGATTGCAGTCCTCTGCCCTTTTCATTTATTTTATGTATCTCTGTTTAAGCTTTTTAAAAAGATTTTTCTTAAATTCTTTCACTTTGCTCAGAGCAAAGGTTTTTACAATATCAGTATAATTTGCTTGTCGTAATTATAAAGAAATTTTTTCTTTATTTTGTCATTAGATATAGTAAATAAATAGATATTAGGTTATAATAAATTTAAATATAAATATTTAAATTTTAAAAAGGGGGAAATTAACAATGGCTAATCCCGAAAACAAATTTCCGGAAAATGTTCCTGGACCATTTTATGTGGATGATTCCTGTATTGCCTGTGGTGTCTGCGAGGCAGAAGCTCCAGAGAACTTTAAGCTGAATGATGATGGTGATCATGCTTTTGTTTACAAGCAGCCGGAAAATGATGACGAGAGAGATGCCTGTGTAGCAGCACTGGAATCCTGTCCTGTAGATGCAATAGGGGATGACGGTGAATAGATAACAATAGATTAATTTCAGAAATGAATACATAATTATTTAAAGGTAAACCTGTATTTGATCATAAAAATTGCCTACCTGATTACATATTCCGCAGGATTTTTTTCCTGAAACGAGAATTATAATTTAAAAGCTGACAAAGGAGATGGTAGACTTATGATCAAATTTACAGGTTTACTTTTATTACTAAGTCTAATATTTTCATTAAATAATAACGAGGCTGCAGCTTTTGAATTAACTGATTATTCAGATGCAGTCAATATCTATAGAGGGGTAAATATGGGGAATATGCTGGAATCCCCCAATCGGGAAGGAAGCTGGGGAACAGTACTTAAAGAAGAGTATTTAAAGCTTGTTAAAGAAGCCGGCTTTGATCATGTCAGGGTCCCCATCCGATGGAATCATTATGCTGACTATAATCCTCCCTACAGGATTAAGGAAAGCTTTTTCCAGAGAATTGATGAGGTAATTGAACAGGCACATAAATATGGATTAACAATCATAATAAATATCCACCATTATGACGAATTAATGGCTGATCCTGAAAATCATAAAGATAGATTTCTGGCCATCTGGAAACAGATAGCTGAACGTTATCAGGATTATCCTGATACCCTTTATTTTGAAATCCTCAATGAGCCTCATAATAATCTTTCTGCCAATCTTTGGAACCAATATCTCATGGAGGCAATTGAAATAATCCGGGAGAAAAATCCAGATAGAATGCTGGTTGTTGGAGGAGCCTACTGGAACAATATAGATGGTTTAAGAGAACTTAAACTCCCGGAAGATGATAGAAATATAATCGTTACCTTCCATTACTATAATCCCTTCGAATTTACCCATCAGGGAGCAAGCTGGTCTCAGGGGGCCAATGCCTGGTTAGGTACAACCTGGACCGGAACATTCAGGGAGAAAAAAATGATTGAACTTGAACTGGATAGGGCCTCAAAATGGGCCCAGGAAAATAACCGGCCCCTATACCTGGGAGAGTTTGGAGCATATGAAAAGGCAGATATGGAATCTAGAGTCAGGTGGACCAGCTTTGTAGCCCGGGAAGCAGAAAAACGTAATATCCCCTGGGCCTACTGGGAATTTAATTCAGGCTTCGGTATATACGATCCAGTTCAGAATCAATGGAGAAATGAACTTCTCCAGGCTTTAATACCCGATGAAAATGATTAGATTGGTTTAAGCCTGTATACAGCAATGTACGCAAAAAGAGCCATTCAAAATTGGCTCTTTTTTTAATTTCCTTTATTTTCGTTAATATAATCTTTTTATAATATAATAAAAAAGGTAACAAAAACCCAGTAAAACGAATCCTGTAATTACATATGTGGAAATCTTCTTTTCTGCAAAAATCCTTACCTTCCACCAGATAGCCGGGAATTTTCCCAGGTCTTTTAAACCCCAGCTCTCTTTTTCTCCAATTGATAGGAGATACTTATCCCCCTTTCCTGCCGGATCAAAAACTACCAGATAATAATCTCCATCAACAGGAGCAACAAGCTCTAACTGCTGTTTTTCCCAGTAATTTGTCTGGGTAAAGGGTTCGAAGAAGTTTTTAGCTTTTTTCTCATTTTTCTTCAAAATTACCCCTTCTCCCGGGTATATCTCCAGTAATTCCTCTACTAGCTCTTTGTTTAAATCATCCAGTTCCATTTCCAGGCCTGGCCCTATGAGTCCCAATATAGGGCTAAAATCCTTCAATCTCTCAATCCTGGGAATATATATTGAGGCATAAATCCTTTCACCTTTCTTTACCGATAAAAGCTTATAATAATGAACATCTTTTTCATCCCTCAGGCTGTTATAGGCTGCCCGGGATATCTGATGTTCCCTTATATTTACCGGAACACTTCTGGTAGCGGGACCCGAAGTATCAAGTGGTTTATGGCCAAAAGCTTCTGTTGAAAGAAGAATGAAAATTATAAGTAATAAAAATCCCATGATCAACTTCCCTACTTTCTAGATTTTCTTATCTTATTTTGCCACTAAACATATAATTTTATCCCGAACATAGATTAACAAATTTACTATTAACTGCGTAAAATAATGTAAAATATTGTCGTAAAGGAGTTGATCAGGTGGGAAATTACAACAAAAGTACTATACAGATGCATGATCATGTACACGACTATAGTGGCAGTACAAGCGTAAATTTTAACCATCTTCATAACTACAATGGAACAACTGGCCCGGCAATACCATCCGGTGAAAGTCATTACCATGAATACAGCGGCTGGACAACAAGAAATGATGGTCACCGCCATTACTATAGAGGCAGAACTGGCCCCGCTATAAGGACAGCTGGAGGCCATATTCACCGCATGGAAGGAAGAACAAGCGTAGTTGAAAATCACAGACATTCTTATCAAAATAGCACCGGTGGCCCTATACCTATGAGAGATATGGATAGAGATAGAAACAACCGGAACAGGGATTGGGAATGGAATGAAGATAATTGGGATCGTGACAGGAGAGGCTGGGATAGAGATAGAGGAAGATGGGATAGGGATAGAGACAGAGATTGTGATTGTGGCCGGGACCGGGATTGGAATTGGGATCGCGACTGGCGTCCAAAAGGCTAAATTTAAAACCAATAAAAAACCGCGGATTTTTCCGCGGTTATTCTCATTCCTGAACCATTTTTGTTAACTGTCTACCGAAAACCCGGAGGCCAGTACTGAAGATAAACCTTTGCAGAGGCCTTGGTTTTGCACAGAGAAAGCCCCGGATTCTATTGAATTTGTCCAGCCTTTTGATGATATGTTCTGCCAGTAAATTTGAATAAAATTCTTCCATATCAAGGCCTGGATACTTTACTGCCTGCAGGATTGTCTTTGCTGCCAGGGCTCCACTCTTATGGGCATAATATATTCCCTCCCCTGTAACAGGCTCAGCAAAACCGGCAGCATCTCCGGTTAAAAAAATATTCTTATAGACAGGCCTTCGCAGGTAATTTCCATAGGGTAAAGGCCAGCCGCTATACTCAGCTTTTTCCAGATTAACACCCAATAGTTTTAAATATTCCTGGAAGAGGGCAGAAATATTTCCATTCTTGTTTTTAAGGCCACCCATTCCTATTACAAGGGCATCTTCTTTCGGAAAGACCCAGCCATAACCCCAATTGATTACACCATAATAGATTTGAGGATGATCCAGCCTGGAATTAAGGTCTTCCCTGGGGATAATCGCCTCCATGGTTATGGCCATATTATCATAGAATCTCTCTCTGTGGCCATCTCCCCGCTGCTCCAGAAGCTTATTTCTGATGATACTATTAGCACCATCAGCAGCCACTATAAATCTTGCCCTTATCTCCTGGCCATCAACTGTAAAAAGCCTGTTATTTTCCAGATCAAGATTATTGACTCTAAGGCCTTCCTTAACCTCTACACCGCTATCTTTTACCAGTTCCAGCAAATAATTATCATAAACACTACGGTAGACATAAAAAAAAGAACTATCCATCTGATGTTCATAAACCTGCTTATCTCTATAGAAAATCCTGTAATAGTCTGAGGAATAATTTATTACTCCATCCTGGAAGAGGATTTCCAGGTCCAGATTGAATATATCCTTAAGGATTCCAATAGTTTTCGTTGTCAATAGGCCTGCACACAATTTCTTCCGGGGAAAGAACTCCTTATCAATAAGCAAAATCTTTAAATTTGCCCTGCCCAATAAATAAGCTGTTACAACCCCTGCAGGCCCTGCACCGACAACAACTACATCATAATCCGCCATATTTTCCTCCTATGAGCTTCGTATTCTTATATCATATATTATGATATATAGGTCTTGGTTTTATTTATCTGGCAGGGGATAATCATTATAATTACACTTTATGGGAGGCTTATTTTTTAATAATTTAGCAGATTATATTCAGATTAAGCAGATTCCTCTTTCTTCTCTTCCCTGCTGCCAACAGCATATCTGTTGACCAGATAAATATAGAGCCAGCCAATCAGGAAAGCTCCGATTAAACCTGCAATA
>JAAYRT010000063.1 GCA_012518635.1 Halanaerobiaceae bacterium
GGAAGTGGGAATGGCCATTACAGCTTCAACCTTAACGACGATAGTGGTTTTTTTACCTGTCGTCTTCATGGGGGGAATCACTGCTGAGATCTTCAAGGAACTGGCCCTGACGGTTACCTTCTCCCTGTTGGCCTCACTGCTCGTGGCCATTACCCTGATCCCTGTAATGTCATCCAGGATGCTTGAACTGGAAAAGGAGAAAAAGGATGTTTTCTTTGACAGGATAAAAAATCTATATAAGAGAAGCTTAAGGTGGGTCCTGGACCACCGGGGGCCTGTCCTGGCTATAAGCATTATCCTGCTGGCGGCCAGTTTGGCTTTAATACCCTTTATCGGGGCAGAGTTTATCCCGGATATGGACCAGGGGATGTTCTATATCAATATCCAATTACCCCTTGGAACCAGCCTGGAGGAGACAAGCCGGATTACAGCCCGGGTGGAGGATATAGTCCTGACCATACCGGAAGTGGAAGCCATCATGGCCAGTGTGGGGTCCAGCAGTGAACTCCTGTCTTTAGGAACCAGCAGTTCTGATATCAGTAGTGTGATCGTCTTATTGAAAGACCTTAATGAAAGGGACAGGAGTACCTGGGAAGTCATGGAGGAATTGAGACAAAAGCTCCGCATTCCCGGTGCCGAAATCTCCCTGCAGGCATCAGACCTGGTTGCCATTGCCGGCAGTCCCATTTCCATAAAGGTCCTGGGCGATAATCTGGAGTTCCTGGAGGAGCAGGCCCTGATTATCAGGGAGGAACTGGCCCAGATAGAGGGCATCAGGGAGATAGATGATAATATCTCTGAGGGCAGGCCTGAGTTACAGTTGAAAATTAACAGGGAACTGGCCGCCGGGTTTGGCCTGAGGCCGGCCATGATTGCCTCTACTGTCCGTTCAGCCATCAGCGGAGATGTGGTTACCCGTTATGAGGTAGATGGTGAGGAAATAGATGTACGCTTGCGGCTGGACAAAGAAAAACTTTCCAGCCCGGAACAACTGAAAAATCTCTACCTGCCTTCTCCTACCGGTGCCATGGTTCCCCTGGAGAGGGTAGCTGAATTTCATTTAAGTACCGGAGCCAGGGAAATACTGCGGGAAAACCAGGTCAGGTATGTCAATGTCACTGCTGATTTATATAACAGGAACCTTTCTGAGGTCATGCCGGAAATACAGGCAAGGCTGCAGGAGAGGCTGGATCTGCCCCCCGGCTACCAGCTGGAATATGGCGGGGAATTCCAGGAAATTATAGATGCCTTTACTGACCTGTATTATGTACTATTACTGGCCGTTGTCCTGGTTTACATGGTCATGGCTGCTCAATTTGAGTCCTTTCTCCAGCCCTTTATCGTCATATTTTCAGTACCCATGGCCGCCATCGGGGTTCTCTTTGCTCTATTTATCAGCGGGCATAATCTATCTATAGTTACCCTTATGGGTATGATTATGCTGGCCGGTATAGTGGTAAATAATGCCATCGTCATGGTTGACTATATCAATATACTGCGCAGCAGGGGCAGTACTGTCCGGGAGGCCCTGGAAGAGGCCGGGCCGGTCCGCTTACGCCCCATCCTGATGACTTCATTGACTACCATCCTGGGCCTGGTGCCTCTGGCCCTGGGTAGGGGTGAAGGAGGAGAATTGACCGCTCCGATGGGTATTGTAGTTATAGCAGGTCTGATTGTTGCCACTTTCCTGACCCTATACCTGATCCCGGTCATCTATTCCTTCTTTGCAGGTGCCGGGAAAAAGGCAGAGGTCTGAGAGACAGGGAATGGAAAAAGAAGCAATTTAATATATTAGCAGTAAAAGGGAGATATTAAAAAATAATATCTCCCTTTATTGCTTACAGGAATTATCCCTTATTTGTGGAATGATAATAATAAGACAAAAAAAGGAGGTAATTATAGATGGCTATTCTCATGTCTGCCTTAACTCCACACCCTCCCCTGGCTATACCACAGATTGGTAGGGAAAACAGGCTGGAGGTCAGGGATACCATCGAGAGCATGGAGGAGCTGGCCAGAGAAATAAAGGAAAAAGATCCGGATTTATTGATAACCATCAGTCCCCATGGGCCGGTCTTTGCAGATGCCATCAGCATCTTCAATCTGGAAAAACTGCAGGGAGATTTTGCTGATTTTGCCTGTCCGGAGGTAAAGATTATTGTCGAGACAGATCAGGAATTTATCAGTAAACTCAAAGAAAACGCTGTCAAAGAGGAAGTAGAGCTGATTACCCTGGGTGAGGCTGATCTGGCCAGATATAACTATCCACCCAGGCTGGATCATGGTGTAATGGTTCCCCTTTATTTTATCCTGGAGACAGGTCTGGATGTACCAGTAATCCCCATAACCATGGGATTACTGGAATATGAAAAACTCTTCCGTTTCGGAGGGGTAATCGACAGGACAGTGGAAGAGATGGGGCTCAGGGCCATAATTATAGCCAGTGGTGACCTGTCCCACCGCCTGAAACCCGGTGCTCCGGCGGGATACAATCCCTATGGGGAGAAGTTTGACCGGGAATTGATTGAATTATTGCGGAACAGGCAATACCGGGCAGTCCTGGAGATGGACCAACTTACCATAGAAAAGGCCGGTGAATGCGGCCTGCGCCCGACAATCATCATGTTGGGGGCCATTGACAGGAGGAATTTCAGCAGTGAAGTGAAGTCTTATGAAGGTCCCTTTGGTGTAGGCTACGCAGTGGTGGGCTTTTATCCTGAGGAATGAGGGGGAGGTTGGAAGATGAAAACAAAGGAAAATATCTATGTCTGGCTGGCCAGGAGGACCATCGAGGAGTTTGTCCTTTACAGTGGGGAAGGGAAGCTGCCTGAAAAGATACTGCCTGAGGAGGATTTACCGGAAGAATTACAGAAAAGGGCCGGTGCCTTTGTTACCATCAGGAAAAAGGGGGAACTGAGGGGTTGTATAGGTACCATCCAGGCTACCAGGGCCAATCTGGCTGAAGAGATTATC
Source organism: Halanaerobiaceae bacterium (assembly GCA_012518635.1). Classification (GTDB taxonomy): domain Bacteria; phylum Bacillota; class Halanaerobiia; order Halanaerobiales; family DTU029; genus DTU029. The sequence continues at coordinate 2,974 of JAAYRT010000063.1, forward strand.
AGCAATGCAGTCAGTGCTGCCAGCAGGGATCCCCGTTTTCCGCCGGTCAGGGCAGAAGAACTGGCAGAACTGGACATTTCCGTAGATGTCCTGGAGGAACCGGAACCGGTCAATTCCCTCTCTGAGCTGGACCCCCTCAGGTATGGGGTAATAGTGGAAAAGGGTTTCCGTAAGGGTTTATTACTGCCTGACCTGGAAGGGGTGGATACGGTGGAGAAACAGCTTGCCATTGCCCTGCAGAAGGCAGGCCTGGGTCCTTTTACGGATTTAAATGAAATCAGGATTTATAGATTCAAAGTAAATAGATATGAATAGGTGAGGTCAATAGGGATGATAAGGGAAGCACTATTTTATGAGCAAAAAGAAGGAGATAAGGTAGTCTGTCAACTCTGCCCGCATACTTGCCTGATTCCTCCGGGGAAAAGCGGCATCTGTCAGGCCAGGGTCAACAGGGAGGGGAGATTATTTACGGAAAACTACGGCATGATTAGTTCCCTGGCCATGGACCCCATCGAGAAAAAACCCCTCTATCATTTCCAGCCCGGCAGCCGGATCCTCTCTATAGGCACCTTTGGCTGTAATTTTTCCTGTCCCTACTGCCAGAACTGGCGGATAAGCCAGGAAAAACCCCGGCTCCAGGAAATTTTACCGGAGGAAATGGTAGAGCTGGCCAGGAAACATGACAGTATAGGTATTGCCTATACCTATTCGGAACCATCTGTCTGGTTTGAGTATGTGCGGGATACAGCAGAACTGGCCAGGAAAGAGGGTTTAAAGAATGTCATCATCTCCAATGGCTATATCAGTAAAGAGGCCCTGGAGGAATTGCTGCCCTATCTGGATGGAGCTAACATAGATCTGAAGGCCTTCAGTGAGGGTTTCTACCGTAAACTCTGCAGGGGCAGGCTGCAGCCTGTGTTGGAAAATATAGAGCTGCTGGCCAGAAGTGAAGTACACCTGGAAATAACCACACTGATCATTACAGACCAAAATGATGACCTGGCTGAACTGGAGGAACTATTCTCCTGGATAGCAGGATTGAAGAGGGAGATTCCCCTTCATTTAAGCAGGTATTTCCCGACCTATAATCTGGATAAGCCGGCAACACCGGTCAGAAGGATGCTGGAGGCCTATCACCTGGCCAGGGAGCATCTGGACCATGTCTATCTGGGCAATCTGCATCTGACCGATGCCGGAGACAGCTATTGTCCCCGGTGCGGCTATCCGGTAATAAAGAGGTATTACTATAAAATAGTCAACAGGCTGCAGCAGGGCAGATGCCCGGATTGCGGCCAGCCCGTCTATGGTGTCTATGGGGAGGTTAAAAACGGATAAAAGAAAAACCATAGATATAGGTTATGTAGATTGAGTAATAGGCCGCCATGAAGAGGGTAGAGGGGATGATGGATTCTTTCCGCCAGTACAGGAGGAGGCAGATCATGGCTGCCAGTGTATTCAGCAAAATCCTCTCCGGCCTCAGTTCTACCAGCAATACCGAATATAAGAGGGCACTGAGGATAAAAGAGACAATCCTGTTAAAAAGGGTATAATTAAATAATTCAAAGATGACCACATTTAAGATAAATTGTTCACTGAGGCTGATAAATATGGAGGCAATAAAAATCAAGCTAAAGGGCAGGAGAGAGGTAACAATATTATCAAGTTCATTAATTTTTAGCAAGGGTGAGAAATTCTCAGTAAAATAATAGGTCAAGGGGATATTTATAAAGACTATTACCAGGATAAACAGGATTATTGCTCCGGAAACAGCAGGAAGGATTCCTTTCCTGAAATCCCCGAAGTCAAGGCCCAGGTCTTTGAATTCAACCGGATATAAGGATGTCAAATAAAAAATCAATAGGGAGAAAAGGATAAAACGGCCGCTGATGACGAATAAGAAGTGGAATAGTTCTGTAAGAAATTCATGTTTCAGATCCAGTTCCTTAGTGATTAAAATACCGATAATCATCAGGTACCAGGAGAAGAGGATAATCAAAATATCCTTGTAGTTCAAATATTCAATGAGTCTTTTTCTTTCTTCTTTTTCTGTCACAAAAATCACCACCGGATAGTTAGATGATGCAAATTCTTTTCTGCATTTAATTTATAGTATCATAATATAATATATTCGATATAAGGATAATAACTCCTTTTCATAAAGGAATCATTAAATAAATCGAGAATTAATAATGATAGAGAATACAGTAAAGACGGGGGATGAGTCTATGGGAAAGTTATTTGGTACAGATGGTGTCAGAGGTGTGGCAAATAAGGAATTGACCGGCGAATTAGCCTTTAAATTGGGGCGTGCCGCAGCCTATTATCTGACCAGGAATAAAAAAAGTAAAAAGAAACCAGTTATCATCATCGGAAAGGACACCAGAGTCTCCGGGGACATGCTGGAAGCTGCCCTGGTGGCTGGCATAACCTCTGTTGGAGTGGATGTCCTGAAACTGGGAGTCATCCCTACTCCAGGAGTAGCTTATTTAAGCTCAATACTGGATGCAGATGGAGCAGTAATGATTTCTGCTTCCCACAATCCTGTTGAAGATAATGGTATCAAATTTTTTACCGGTAAGGGTTTAAAGCTGACTGACCAGATGGAAGATGAAATCGAAGATATTATTTTCAATGAATATGAATCCATACCCAGGCCTGTTTCCACAGAGATAGGCAAGGCAGAGGAGGCTGCTTATCTGGTTGATAAATATATCGATTATCTTCTTACAACAGTAGATGTAGATTTTAGCGGCCTGCGTATAGTCCTGGATTGTGCCAATGGAGCTGCCTACCGGGTAGCCCCTGAGGTACTGAGGAGACTGGGTGCCCAGCTCATCGTTGTCAATGACCAGGCAGATGGTGAACGTATTAATCTCAATTGTGGTTCAACCCACCCGGAGCTGATCAGTGAATTGGTCCGGCAGGAAAAGGCTGATCTGGGGGTGGCCCATGATGGTGATGCTGACCGGATTATAATGGTGGATGAGAATGGGGAACTCCTCAATGGGGATAAGATTATGGCCATCTGCAGCCAATATCTGCTGAAAAACAATAGATTGAAAAAGAAGGCCCTGGTAACCACGGCTTACAGCAACATGGGCTTACATGAGATGATCAGGGAAAATGGCGGAGAAATCGTCATCACTGATAATGGAGACAGGTATGTCCTGGAGGAGATGTTGAAAAACGGCTACAACCTGGGTGGTGAGCAATCAGGCCATATCATCTTCCTGGATTACAATACAACCGGTGATGGTGTGCTGACTGCCCTGCAGACCATTGCCATTGTCAAGAAATCGGGACAGAAAATAAGTGAACTGGCCCGTGTCATGAAGGACTGGCCCCAGCACCTGAGCAGTGTGCCTGTCAAGGAAAAAAACTGGGAGGAGAATGACAGGATTCAGGAAAGGGTAGAGAGGGCTGTACATAGATTAGGAGATAAGGGCCGGGTTTTTGTCCGGGCTTCCGGTACAGAACCGGTCATCAGGATCATGCTGGAAGGTAAGGATGATGCCTTACTGGCAGAACTGGAAAGAGACCTGGTGGAAGTCATAGAGGAAGAGTTAAATTAAGAGGCAGAATCTTAAACTAAAAAGCAGGGCTTAAGATACTGAGGATTGATTTGAATAGTGAAAGGATAAAAAAACTACCAGGGGTTATTGAAGATACCCCTGGTAGTTTTCGCTATGTGCAGGTTAGAGAAAGTTATCTTAATTGCCCTGCAGGACTGCATTAACTTCTGCAGCAGCTGCATCCAGGTAACCTTTGGAGGTTACATTACTGAATGTGCCGTCTACGTAGTCAGTAAGTACGTTACCGAAGTTGGTCTGGATAATACTTTCAATCTTACCCCATTCCGGAATTGGAGGATAAGCTGTTGCATAACCTAGAGTCTTGATGAAGGTTTGCCAGATTTCTGTATTATAATATGGGTCATCAAGGGCGTATTTGTTAGCAGGAATCATATTGGTCAGATTCTTGGTGTAATCAGCCAGGACATCGTCGCTGACCAGGAACTTAACCCATTCTTTAGCAGCTTTGATCTCTGCTTTGCTAGCATTATTTCTGATTGCCAGGTTACTTCCACCGGAGAATGCTGCTCTGCCATAGGGGCCTGCTGGAGGCTCTACTACAGAGTATGGTAAGCCGGGGTTATCATGAACGATATCAGCGATATTCCAGGGCCCCATAAAGGCCATGGCTGTTTCACCACTGATAAAGGCTGCGTCTGCTTGAGGCTGGTTGTACTCGGCACAGGCTTTGCTGGCCAGACCTGTGTCTACCAGGCTTACCCAGTAGTTCATGGCCCGGACACCTGCAGCAGAGTTGAAGACAGCTTCTGTGTTGGTCTTGTTGAGCATATCTCCACCATGTGCCCAGAGGATTATAGCCCAGTTGTGGATTAAGTCCCAGGCACCTGTACCGGCGGTAGCGATAGCCCTTCCTTCACCGTGAACTTCTATAATCTTCTTACCTACATCGAGAAGTTGTTCATAGGTCTGTGGAGGCCTTACGCCAGCCTCTTCAAACATCTGGGTGTTGTAGAAGAGGACCCTTGTTTCAGCAAACCAGGGTACTCCATAATACTTGCCGTTGAGAGTTGTTGATTCCAGGTTAGCGGCAAAGAATCTGTCAGCACCACCGAATTCGTCGATATCAATCTCTACCAGACCATCGGTTGCTGCATACTCAGGGTTCCAGGTGGTTCCTAACTGGAAGACATGAGCACCTTCACCGGTAATCAGGGCATTCATGATTCTGGGGCCGTCTGCCCAACCGATCTCTTCATAGACTACCTTGATACCTGTTTTGGCTTCAAATTCAGCCGCTTTTTGCTCCATCCATTCATAGTGTAAAGCAGATGGTGCATTACCCATAGACCAGAAAAGGATTTCTGTTCCGCTCGCGATAGAGAAGACTGCGAGGGTTAAGATGAGTGTTAAAAGAACTAACCTCTTTTTCATTTTTTTAACCTCCTGTTTATTTATTTTCTTAAACCTGACCAACAGAGACCGGCTGTTAAGTGAAATGCTGATTCCTCGCTAATACTCACCTCCCTGACAGGATAAACTTTAAATATAGTTTAAAAAATTATGCCTGAAGCTATTAACCTTTGGTTGCTCCTGACACCAGGCCGGCGACAATTTGTTTCTGGAAGGCAGTAAAGGCAACGATAACCGGTATAGTAGCAAAGACACAGGCTGCCATCATCTGGCCCCAGCGGGCCTGGTGCTGGGAGATATACTGGAGTAAACCAAGAGCAATGGTCCTGGTTTTAGTACTGGTCAGGATCTTGGCAAAAAGAATTTCGTTCCAGGCCATGATAAAGGCATAGATACCCATTGCTGCCAGGCCGGGTTTGGCCAGAGGAATAATCACCCTGTATAAGGCCTGGAATCTGTTACAGCCATCAATCAGGGCCTGTTCGTCTATATCCTTTGGAACAGAGTCCAGATAGTTTCTAAGCATCAATATAGAAAAGGGTAGGGCAAAGGAGGTATAGGTAAAGATTAACCCGTGAAAGGTATTTGTCATTGGTAAGCCAAAGGTATCTGTTATCCACTTAAATAGCATGAAGTAAGGGATAACAAAGAGAATACCTGGTAACATCTGTGTTGCCATCAAGACAATAACATACAATTCCCTACCCCAAAATTTGAACCGAGATATACCATAAGCAGCCAGAGTACCTATAATCAGGGCAGCAAGCATGGTTCCTGTGCTGATGATGATACTATTTGTAAAGTATTTGACTATAGGTACTGTTGTATTCATTTCTACATAGTTATTCAGGGTAAAGGTCTGCGGTATCCAGGTTGGCCGCATTCCCTGAATCTCTACTGCTGTCTTAAAAGAACTGGAAATCATCCAGGCATAAGGGCCAAGCACAAAGAGTAGTACAATAACAATAATTAGATAGAAGAAGAAATTCTGAATTGGTGTTCTTTTGCTCATCTTTAACACTCCTTTTATTCTTCAGCCCGTTGACGGAAGACATACAGGTAGACAACGGTAATCGTTAACATTAATAACATGAGTATTACTGAAAGGGCAGATTCCTGGCCGTAATTATAGTTATCAAAGGCTTCCCTCATGATCAGGGTGTTGGGAACTTCAGCATGAATTCCAACATTCTCGCCAAACAGAACTACAAACTGGTTATAGGCGTGGAAATTCCAGAGTATATTCATGATCATGATGGTCTTGATTACAGGTTTTAGATAACTCAAAGTTATATATCTGAAACACTGCCAGGCATTAGCCCCATCGATCCTGGCTGCTTCATATAGTTCAACTGGAATGGTCTGCAGTCCAGCCAGTAACATCAGGGAGGTTAAGGGCCATCCCTTCCAGATAGAGGCAATTATTACTGCCCAGATTGTATTTCTCCCTACAAGCCACATTATAGGTTCCTGTATAATACCTATGCGCAATAGCATCTCATTTAGAATACCTATCCGCGATTGGAAGATAAAACGCCAGAAGTTATAGGCTACAGAATCAGGAGTGATATAGGGTATCAGGATTACTCCCCTGACAAAGGTTCTCCCTATAAAAGGTTTGTTCAATAAGAGGGCAACTCCCAGTGCAATGAAAAATCCAATCGAGATAGTAAAGAAACCATAAAACACTATATTCCGCAAGCTCCTCATAAAACGCTGGCCAACTGTTGATACGGGGTTAAAGGCTTTGATATAATTATCAATACCACACCAGGGAGCCTCCTGCCAGTTTCGAATAGTCCTTATAGTCAGGTCCTTGAAACTGATCAGGATTCCCCAGGCCATTGGAATAATATGTACCAATATCATTGCAATAACGGCTGGTAAAATAAAAATATAACCCAGTAATCTAACATTTTTCATTAACTATCACCTCTAATTAGTATTAAAATATTGGCCCTTTTCCTTCAGTTCTTTATCTTCACACTTCTTTAAATATTGAAAAACTAATAACTAAAACGGTTTAGAAAAATTGGATAAAGATATTCTTCTTTTGCTTTAATATACTCTCTAATAATTCAAAAATTCCTTCTCCTAAAATAAAAAAATTTTTAAATTTATTATAAATTTAAACATAAGGTCGCAGAAAGCCTTATAAATCTTCTATAATAAGCCCGCTTTCCGGGCATAATATTTTATGTAAAACAGGCAGCTTTTTTTAAAAGGACTATTTTGGGAGGACCATTCATTGGAGGCCAATTTAACAGATTGAGTGTCTAATAAATAATTAAGGAGGCTTTTGGTAACATGGTAGAACAATTCTCTGATTGGGATAAATGGAAGGATTCCCTGCGGACAGCCATCGAACTGGGACAAAAAATAGGTTTCGAAGAAGAGACCATAGTCAGGATAGCCAGGAAAATTGGTGACCTCCTGAACCTGCATGCTGATCCTGAGAACAGGGAGCAGAGGTTGATTAAGGAATTATGGGATGTGGCCGGTGAAGAGGAACAGAAGATGCTGACAAAACTAATCATCAGGATGCTCAAAAAAGAGGAGGAAGCCCTGGCAGAAAATTAAACTTCTTATGGTAAAGTATAGTATAAGATGATAAAATGTATTAATGTAGGATGCCATGGATAATCCTGCATTTTTTTCTTCTTTTCTTTTTTTCCTGAATTAGGATATAATAAAATTTAGATTATTGTTTTAAGGGAGTTTTCAGGATGATTATTACAGTCACATTAAATCCGGCTCTGGACAAGATGATTTACTTAAAAGAACTGCGCTGCGGGAGATTAAACCGGAGCAGCAGGGTTACTGTCCGGGCAGGAGGGAAGGGTATCAATGTAGCCAGAATACTCCATGGCATGGGGGAAAAGGTCCTGGCCATGGGTATAGCCGGTGGTTATATAGGGGAGAGGTTGGAAGAATTGCTCAGGGAGGAAGGGCTCCCTGCCAGGCTTACTGGCAGCAGGTACATAAGCAGGGAAAATATTAAAATTATAGAGGAAAATAAGAGGGAGACAGAGATAAACCAGGAAGGGAAAGTGGACCCGGAGAGTTTTCAGAACTTTAAAGAGGAATTGGAGGAGAGACTGCCTGAAGCCAGCCTCCTGATCCTTTCCGGCAGCCTGCCTCAAGGTTTACCGGTAGACACTTACCGGGAACTGCTTAGCCTGGCCAATGGCCATGATGTGCCGGTAATCCTGGACAGCTCCGGCCCTCCCTTTAAATATGCCCTGGAAAGCCGGCCCTATCTCATCAAACCCAATATCAATGAGTTAAGTGAACTGGCCGGAGAAAAGGTCAGATTTGTGCCGGATGTGCAGAGGGTTGTGAAAAGGCTTTTAGAAGTAGGGATAAAGAACATAGTGGTCTCCATGGGGAGGAAGGGTGCCTATCTGGCCAATGGAGAGGAATCTTACCTTATAATAGCACCTGATATAATGATAGCAGATACCACTGTCGGTGCAGGGGATACCATGGTAGCCGGGCTGGCCATTGCCAGGCAGCGGGGTTATGGCTTGCTGGAGATGGGCAAATATGCTACTGCCCTGGCTACTCTGTATGTCAGCGGGGATAAGATGACTGAAGAGAATATTGAGAAAATGCTCGCTAGATTAGAAGTAATGGACGGTGATTTTCCATATGAAAAGCTATAGGGGGACACCTGTCTCCAGGGGAATAGTAATCGGTAAGGTGTATAAATACTCCAGGAAGAGGACCTTGATAAAAACCTATCAGATTGATGTAGAAGAGGTGGCGGAAGAGCTGAAAAGGTTCGCTGAGGCCAGGGAAATAGCCCACCAGACCCTCCTGCATATCAAGGAAAAGGCCAGCCGGGATCTGGGAGAAAGCCAGGCCCAGATTTTTAAAGCCTATATCCATATGTTAAATGACCCGGTTTTCAGTGAAAAGATCCAGGAATTGATCAGTGAGGAAAGATTAAATGTGGAGGGGGCAATTCAGAAGGCCCTGGCAGAGCTGTCGGAAAAATTTAGGAGGCTGGATAATGATTATTTCCAGGAGAGGCTGCGGGATATTGAGGATGTCCTCAGCTATCTTTTAGGGGCTTTACAGGGTAATACCAACAACCTCAGTAACCTGCCGGAGGGTTCTATTATAGTAGCTGAAGACCTGACCCCTTCGGAGATAGCCCTTATAGACAAGGAATTATTGAAGGGTTTTGTCCTGAAACAGGGGGGGATGACCTCCCATACTAGCATTGTTGCCAGGAGCCTGGGTATCCCGGCCATAATCAATGTAGATAAAAGGATCATGGATGAGGTGAAGAATGGTGAGGTAATTATCCTCGATGGTATAAGGGGAGAAATCTATGTATCACCGGAAGGGGAGATTCTGGAGAGATACAGAAAAAAGATTACTATCCTAAAGAAGAAGGAAGAGGAATTGCTGGGCCTGAGCCAGGAAGAATCTATTACCAGGGACGGCCAGCGGATCAGGCTGGCAGCCAATATTAACTCCCTGGCGGAACTGGATTCAGTCCTCCGGGTAAATGGAGACGGTATCGGCCTGTTGCGGACGGAGTTTCTCTTCCTGAAAAAGGAACATCTTTTTGATGAAGAACGGCAGTTTAAAATCTATAAAAAAGTCCTGGAAAAGATGGACGGCAGGCCGGTAGTCATAAGACTGCTGGATATAGGCGGTGATAAGGACCTGCCCTATTTTGAGTCTCCAAAGGAGATTAACCCGTTCCTGGGTTGGAGGGGTATCCGGATTTCCCTGGAAAGGCAGGATATATTCAAAAGCCAGCTCAGGGCCCTCTTAAGGGCCAGCCACTATGGTGATATCAGCATATTGATACCCTTTATCTCCTCTATTGAGGAATTGAGGGAGGTCAAGGGTATAATAATAGAGGTAAAGAATGAACTGGAACAGGAGGATATCCCCTATAACAGGCAGATCAAGATCGGCCTCATGATCGAGATCCCCTCAACAGCTGTTATGGCTCATGCCTTTGCCCGGGAGGTGGATTTCTTCAGTATCGGCACCAATGACCTGATCCAGTATACCATTGCTGTTGACAGGAATAACAGCAGGATTGCCAGTCTCTATACCCCCTTCCATCCGGCTGTACTGAAACTCATCCATCAGGTGGTTAAGGCAGGCCAGGCAGAGAAGATAGGGGTAAGCATCTGTGGAGAGGCAGCAGCCAATAAGTACCTGCTTCCTGTCTTTGTAGCTATGGGAATAACTGAGCTTAGTATGAGCAGTGGTTATATCCTGGAGGCCAAGAAGCTGATCAGGAAATTAAGCAGGGAAGAACTGGGACAGGTTCTGGAAAAGGTCATGGAGATGAACCAGGCGGTGGAGATAGAGGAGTACCTGAAGAGATATATGGAAGAAAATCTTGGAGGCAAGAATGGCCGATAATGAGAAAAGGGAGAAAAAATATTATACCTATATTCTTAGATGTGCGGACGATACCTTTTATACAGGCTATACCACTGATCTGGAGAGGCGGCTGGCCGAACACAACAGGGGCCTGGGGGCCAGGTATACCAGGGGAAGATTACCTGTCAGCCTGGTTTATCATGAGGAATACAGGAGCAGGAGTGCGGCCATGAAGAGGGAATACCGGATAAAGAAATTGAGCCACAGGGAAAAGAAGGAGCTAATCAAGGGACAGGGATAGTCGTTCCTGTGTGAATAGAAAAGAGAGGTTAATTGCATAATGATAAAGGGTACAGGTATTGATCTGGTCAGTGTAAAACGGATAGAGAGGACAATCCAGCGCTGGGGCCTGAAGTTCATCCTGAAAGTCTTTACCCCTGGTGAGATAGAATACTGTGAAGGCAAGGAAGCCAGGTACCAGCATTATGCAGCCCGCTTTGCAGCCAAGGAGGCGGCGGTGAAGATGCTGGGTAAGACAACAGGCATCGGCTGGAAAGATATCGAGGTCAGTCATGATAGAGATGGCAGGCCGGTCCTGCTCTTGCACGGCAGGGCCCGTCTCCAGGCAGAAAGACTGGGTATCAGGAGGGTCCATATCGCCATATCCCATGAGAGGGAGATGGCAGTAGTACAGGTCATCGGGGAAGGTGATTAGATGATTATTTTAACTCCAGAAGAAATGAGGGCCGTAGATAAGAGGGCTATAGAGGCAGGTTTTCCTGAATTGCTGCTCATGGAGATAGCCGGCCGGGCCGTGGCAGAAAAGGCTGGTTTTATCCTGGAGGAGGATGGGCATGGCCATCATCATCCAGGAGAGGCGAAGCAGGATTTCTCTAACCAGCGGGAAAGGGAAGTGCTGGTCATAGCAGGCAAGGGCAACAACGGGGGAGACGGGTTGGTTGCTGCCCGTTATCTTGATATGTGGGGTTTTAGTGTTAAAATAATCTTGCTGGCTGAAGAGGACGACTTAACAGAAAGTACCCTCACCAACTATAATCTATGTAAATTAAGGGACATAGAAATATTATCCATCAGGAATCCAGCAGGATATAGGGAAGAAATAGCGAATCTAATGAATAGGGCAGATTTAGTCATTGATGCCCTCCTGGGAACAGGAATCAAGGGTACTGTAAAAGAACCCTATTCAGGCCTTATCCGGATGATGAACAGCTTTGCTTTCCGGATACTGGCAGTAGATATCCCTTCCGGTATTGATGGCAGGACAGGTGCTGTAATGGGGGAGGCAGTACAGGCTGATTATACCCTCACCATGGCCTTTCCCAAGATCGGCCTGGTAGTCTATCCAGGACGGGAGTACTGTGGCGATATCGAGATAGTGGATCTGGGGATTCCCCTGGATCTGGTCCTGGCAGAAAAGCCTGCCCATTTCATGCTGGATGAGGAGGAGGTCCGGTTCCTCCTGCCGGAAAGGCCCGGGGATTCCCATAAAGGAACCTTCGGCCGGGTGGGGGTAATCGGCGGTTCTGCCGGTATGTCCGGAGCCCCCTTTCTCAGTGCCTTTGCGGCCCTGAAGGTAGGGGCCGGCCTGGTCAGGGTGGCAGTGCCGGAAGAAATCCAGTCCATTGTGGCTGCCTATTCTCCGGAACTGATGACCCTGGGACTGGAATCCCTGGAAGGACCCCTGACAGAAAAGAATATAGAGAGGGTCAATACCCTGATGGAGGAGTCTACAGTCCTGGCGGTGGGACCGGGCCTGGGTACCTCCCCCGGCAGCCGGAAATTAGTCAGTAAGATACTACGGGAATTTCCGGGGCCCCTGGTCCTGGATGCTGATGGTATCAATTCCCTGGAAAGTCTGGATCTGCTGGCTCAGAAGAAGGGAACCCTAATCCTGACACCCCATCCGGGTGAGATGGCCCGCCTGACAGGCAGGAGCAGCAGGGAGATTCAGGCCAGCCGAATCGAGACGGCCCGCACTTTTGCTGCTGAACATGGAGTGTACCTGATCCTGAAGGGGGCTGCAACGGTCATTGCCTTCCCTGATGGTGTTATCTATTTGAACCCATCCGGCAATGACGGTATGGCCACTGCCGGCAGCGGTGATGTCCTGACCGGTATCCTGGCAGGCCTGCTGGCTTCCGGTGTTGAGGTAGAGGATGCTGTGGTCCTGGCTCCCTATCTGCACGGGTTGGCCGGTGACCTGGCGGCCAGCGAACTGACTACCTACAGCATGACTGCAGGGGATATCATCGCCTATCTGGGAAAAGCCATAACCTATCCGGAGAATGGCCATTAAGCCTTAAGTATCCAGAGTTGAACCATTAATTATATTAAATATATTAACCATATAACCGGATCATCCATTTAACTATTTGACTATAATAAACATAAACTATCCAGAATGGGATTGATTATAATGAGTGTTCTAACCCGTCCAGTATGGGCTGAGATAGATTTAGACAATTTAAGATATAATCTGACACAGATAAGGAGGATTACCGGGGATATAGAAATCATGGCTGTCATCAAGGCCGATGCCTATGGCCATGGGGCCGTCCCTGTTGCCCGGACCCTTCTTGCGGAGGGTGTCCAGCGTTTTGGAGTTGCTTTGCCGGAAGAAGGAGTGGAGTTACGGCAGGCTGGTATTACTGCTCCCATCCATGTCCTGGGGGAAGCCCTCAGTACCCAGTATCACTTGATTATCGATTATGACTTAACCCCTACTGTGGCCAGGATGGAGACATTGGAAGCCCTGAACAATCTGGCCAGGGCCCGGGGGATAGTCAAAAAAATCCATATAAAGATAGATACCGGGATGGGGCGGATTGGGTTACAGGCAGAAGAAGGGCTGGAATTTATCAAAAAAGCGGCCGGAATGAGTAATATAGAGCTGGAGGGCCTGATGACCCATTTCGCCACTGCTGATGAGAGGGACAAGGATTATTGCCTGCAGCAGGGTGAAAGGTTTATGGAACTTTGCCGGCAGCTGGAGCAGGCCGGAATCAGGATTCCCCTGAAACATGCCGGCAATAGTGCAACGGTTATTGACCTGAAGGAATTCCATTTTAACATGGTCAGGCCCGGTATAGCCCTCTATGGCCTCTTGCCTTCAGAAGAGGTAGAACAATTGGATTTAAAACCTGTCCTGAGCTGGAAGGCCAGGATTGATTTCCTGAAAGAGGTTCCGGCAGGCACATCTATAAGTTACGGGGCCAGCTATGTGACGGAAAGGAAGAGCAGGATTGCCACCATACCTTTGGGTTATGCTGACGGATATTCCCGCCTTCTTTCCAATAAAGGATATGTACTGGTCAAGGGTCAGAAGGCTCCTGTCCGGGGCCGTATATGCATGGATCAATTTATGATTGATGTTACAGATATTCCTGGTGTAGAGCCTGGTGAGGAAGTGGTCCTGATCGGCAGGCAGGGCAGTGAGAGTATCAGTGCTGCAGATCTGGCCTCCCTGATTGGTACCATACATTATGAAATCCTGACAAATATCTCTTCAAGGGTACCCAGGAAATATATATAACAGCTGGTAAGGGGGTAGATTGATGATAGAAAGAGAAGTAACCATTAAAAACAAGACCGGTTTACATGCCCGGCCGGCTGCCATGTTTGTGGAGGCGGCGGATCGTTTCGAATCAGAGATAGAACTGATTTTTGACGGCATCACTGTTAATGCCAAGAGCATCATCGGTGTATTATCACTGGGAATTGGTAATGGAGATAAGGCCATCCTGCGGATTTCCGGCAGTGATGAAGAAGAGGCCATGGAAAGGTTAGTTCAATTAATCGAGAACCGTTTTGGGGAGGAGGGGCTGGGAGATGATTTTATCTGACAGGACGATCAGGGATTTGATGGAAAAGGGGATACTGAAGATAGAGCCGCTGGAAGAATACCAGGTCCAGCCGGCCTCGGTGGACCTGCGTCTGGGAGACAGTTTCCTCAAGCTGGATGAGAATATGACTGAGGTAATGACCCTGGATGATGAGATAAAATATGTCAGTTACCGTTCAGAAGAACTGGTCATCCCGCCACATTCATTTTTACTGGCAACCACCATGGAATATGTAGAGCTTCCTGATAATATTACCGCCTTCGTTGAAGGAAGGAGTTCTATCGGCAGGATGGGGCTTTTTATCCAGAATGCCGGCTGGGTGGATCCAGGTTTTAAGGGGCAGATAACCCTGGAGCTATACAATGCCAACTCCTTACCCATCAAGCTGACCAGCGGGCGGAGGATTTGCCAGCTGGTATTGGCCAGGATGGATGAGAAGGCCCTGAACCCCTACCAGGGTAAATATCAGAATCAGAGAGATGCTGTAGGCAGCAGGGTTTACCTGGACCAGGAAAACCAGTAGAAGTATATTTTCCCCTGAGCCGGCATAGGATTATATATACCGGAAATATTGGAATAACTTACCACAACACATAGAGTCTTCCTTTATTGACTCTAATTGGGACTTGTAATATACTTAGGTGTGAACTTTATTATAATAGTCATCTTTAAGAGGTGAGAAAATGGCAGAAAACAGAAAACGGCGCCTGGGGAATATTACTGATGAGGAGAAAAAGAAGATAGCCAGGGAAATGATTGAGGGATATAGGAAGATGGCTGACCTGAATCTGGAGTTAGCAGAAGAAGGGATGGATTCCAGGGATGAGACAGCATGATGTCTCATCTTTTTTAGCATGGGTACAAATATTTATTTTACTGGATAGATATTTATAATGCTAGAAAAAAATATCATGGGTGCATAAAACTGCTATATGTTGAAGATATTAATATAGAACTCCCTGATGGAGGGAAAACAATAAGTTAATATTGACAGGTTTGAAGATACTTCTATATAATGATTATATAGGATTTTTGGGGGTGTTCTTTTTGGGTAATTTAAAGCGGGTGATGATAAGTTTGCCTAATCAGCTTCTACAGGAGGTAGACGGCTATGTAAAAAAAAGCAGGGGGAACCGCAGTGAATTTATCAGGGAAGCCATGAAATCCTATCTGGAAGAGAAGAAGAGGCAGGAGATAAGGGAACAGTTGAAGAGCGGCTACCTGGAAATGAGTGCCATTAATCTTCAATTAGCTGATGAAGGCATCAAGTGTGATGGGCCGACCATCTATTTCTATGAAGAGAAATTGGCGGAGAGTGAATAGAGTGTGAACGTGAGCAGAGGCGATATCTATTATGCGGATTTAAATCCGGTTGTTGGGTCAGAACAGGGTGGCGTGAGGCCTGTCCTCATCATCCAGAATGATATCGGTAATAAGTATAGCCCAACAGTTATAGTTGCTGCAATAACATCCAAGATAGACAAGGCCAAGTTACCGACACATGTAGAGATTTCTGCCAAGGATACCAATCTGGAGAAAGACTCTGTTATCCTGCTGGAACAGATCAGGACAATTGATAAGAAGAGATTACAAAGGCATGTAGCACATCTCGATAAGAGTATCATCGAAAAGGTGGATGAGGCTATCGAGATAAGCCTGGGGTTAATTGACCTTTGAGCTCCCTGGAAGAGGAGTTCTTTTTTTATATACATAAAAAGCAGAGGAGGAAGAGGATATGAAAGCTATTATTAATGGAAAGATTTATACGATGGCAGGAGAAATTATCGAAGGAGGCAGTGTACTCATTGCCGATGGTAAGATCAGGGAGGTAGGAGCTGATATCCAGATTCCGGGCGGGGTTGAAATAATCGATGCCGGGGGGAAGATAGTCTTTCCAGGTATTATTGATGCCCATACCCATCTGGGAATCGGTGAGGACGGGCTGGGCTGGGAAGGCCGGGATTATAATGAGATGAGTGACCCTGTCACCCCCCATCTCCGGGCTATAGATGCCATTAATCCCCGGGAGCCGGGTTTGAAGAATGCCCGCCTGAATGGTGTGACTACTGTAGCCACTGGCCCGGGTAGTGCTAATGTGCTGGGCGGGGAGAGTGTGGCCATCAAGACCTGTGGGCGGACCGTTGATGAGATGATTATCAAGAATCCCATTGGTATCAAGGCAGCCCTGGGAGAAAATCCTAAGGCAGTTTATGGTGAGAAAAACCGGTCACCCCAGACCAGGATGGCAGTTGCCGCCTTGTTGCGGGAATATTTGATAAAGGCCCAGGATTATCTGGCCGAGAAGGAGCTTATGGAGGAGAAGGGAGAACACTTCAAAAGAGACCTGAAGATGGAGAGCCTCATACCTGTCCTGAAGAAGGAACTGCCCCTGAAGGCCCATGCCCACAGGGCTGATGATATCATGACTATCATCAGGATTGCCCGGGAGTTTGATATAAAGGTTACTTTGGAACATTGTACTGAGGGACATCAGATAGCTGAAGAGATTGCCCGTTCCGGATTTCCGGCTATTGTCGGCCCGACCCTGAGCGGTAAGACCAAGGTGGAGCTGGCTGACCAGAGTTTCAGCACACCAGGTATACTGGCCGGGGCTGGAGTGAGGGTAGCCATAATGAGTGATCATCCGGTAGTACCCACAGAGAACCTGCCGGTCTATGCTGCCCTGGCAGTCAAGGCCGGTATGCCGGAGGAGGAAGCCCTGAAGGCCATCACCATAAATCCGGCCATCATCCTCGGAATTGATGACCGGGTTGGCAGTATTGAGCCTGGTAAGGATGCAGACCTGGCTATCTTTGACAGGCACCCTCTGGATATACAGGCAAGGGTAGAAAGGGTCTTTATCAACGGGGAAGAGGTAGTGGATTAAATCCATTTACTTAATCAGATTACAATAAATACCAGCAGGACATCCCCTTCAGGAAGCGAATAGAGTAAGGAGAATGAGAGGATAATCTGCCATCAGAGAGATAAAGAAAGGGTTTTAATAGATGTTGAGAACTAAGTTGCTGCAGAGATTGCTGATATTGGTGCTGCTTTTATCCCTTCTCCTTACCGCTTCCTTTCCACAGCTGGCTGAGGCCAGAAGCAGGGAGTTACTCAAAAAGGATAATCTGGAATTCATTTTAAAGGGAGTAGTCTCCCTTTATCTTTTGAATAGAATAAATTCCATGCTCAGGGAAGAACCGGCCATTGAGGATGCCGGCAGCAGGGTTCCGGCCGGCCCATCACCCCTGGCCGGTAAGATTATTGTCCTTGATCCCGGCCATGGCGGCCATGATCCGGGGGCGGTGGGGGCCAGGGGCCTGAAGGAGAAGGATGTCAATCTGGATATCGCCAGGAGGGTATACCGTCTTTTGCAGGAAAATACAGCAGCCCGGGTCTATCTGACCAGGGATACGGACCGGTTTGTATCCCTGGCTGAGAGATCCTCCCTGGCCAACAGGCTGGGGGCGGATTCATTCATCAGTATCCACATCAATGCTGCAGAAAACGGCCGGGAACGGGGTATTGAGACCTATGCCCACCATAGTGCCGGCAGGGAAGCCTGGGCCCTGGCCTGGTATCTGCAGGAACAGCTGGTCAGGGAGTTGGGTTTAAAGGACCGGGGCCTGAAGGCGGGGAACTTCCACGTTATCCGGGAGACCAGGATGGATTCTCTCCTGTTGGAGATAGGTTTTATCAGTGATGCTGCAGAGGAGGCCCTGCTGGCCAGGAGTAGTACCAGGGAAAGGGCTGCCCAGGCTATCTATGCCGGAATCCTGGCCTATTATCATAACAGGTAGTTTTCCCATCCGGCATGTATCTGTCAGCATATTCTGCTGAACCTTCAAATCCTGTCTATTCTGGCCATAACCAGATAAAAGGGGCCTGGGGTGCTGTAATTGTCAGCCAGGTTGGCAGGTAAACAAACAGAGCTTGACAGCTGTTATATTTTTCTATATAATTTAATAAAATTGGTATTAAGGAAAACCTAAATAGGCAAAGACCATGAACAGGAACAGATTAAAAGGGGGTTATGCAAGCGAACCAGGGACGGTGGGAGCCTGGCCATAACTCATTTAATCTACCCGCCTGGGAGTCGAAGGTGAAATAAATCAAACCTCTCCGGTTTTCGGCCGTTAGAGCGAACGCTTATTTTCTGAACCTCTATTTGAGGGTGCAGAAAGTAGGTGGTTGAGGGGGTTCAATTCCTTGAGCCAAGTAGGATGGTACCGCGAGCAAGGCCTCGTTCCTTACAGGAACGGGGCTTTTTTGCTATTGCAATAAACTTATAATAAAATAAAAGGAGAAGAGGAAGATGTCCTATGCATTATAAGAGAATTGTCATCAAAATAGGGAGCAGTTCCCTGGTCCATGGGGGAGGAAAACTAAATCTGGCCAGGATTGACCACTATCTGCGCCAGATGGTGGATTTGAAGAATCAGGGACGGGAGGTCCTTTTCGTGACTTCCGGGGCCATCGGTGCCGGTATGGCAGAGCTGGGGGAAAAGGAGAGGCCCAAACTAATTCCTGAACAGCAGGCCATGGCGGCTGTCGGCCAGGCCCGGCTCATGGCCATCTATAACCGGTTTTTACGGGAATATGGGGAGATAGGGGCCCAGATTCTGCTGACTGCCAGTGACCTGGAGGACCGGAAACGCTATCTCAATGCCTATAATACCATGACCAGCCTCTTGAAGAGGGGGGTAATCCCCATCATAAATGAGAATGACACTGTGGCCACCCAGGAGATCAAGTTCGGAGATAATGATACCCTCTCTGCTCTGGTGGCCAGCCTGGTGGATGCGGATCTCCTGATCATCCTGTCTGATGTGGAGGGCCTCTATAATGGGAATCCCCGGGTGGAGAAAAATGCAGAGAAGATCGATAAGGTGGAGCAGATTACGCCGGAGATTGAGGCCCTGGCCGGGGGGAGCGGCAGCAAGCTGGGGACAGGCGGCATGCAGACCAAACTGGCTGCGGCAAAGATTGCCGCCAACTCCGGGATAGTCATGGTCCTGGGACCGGCCTACAGGGAATATATCCTGCTGGAAATAGTGGAGAAACTGGAAAAGGGTAATGATTACTCCATCGGTACCACCTTCTTGCCAGGGGAGAAACCCTTAAGTAAACGGAAACACTGGCTCCTGTATAATCCCACAGTATCTGGGAGCCTGCTTATAGATGAGGGGGCGGAAAAGGCCCTGTTGGAGAAAGGGAAGAGCCTGCTGCCGGGAGGGATACTGGCAGTGGAAGGGGATTTCCAGCAGGGAGACCCGGTAGAGGTTCTCAACAAAGACCGCACCCTGATCGGCAAGGGTTTATCCAATTACTCGGCCCGGGAGATAGAGCTGATCAGGGGGCAGCATTCCCGGAAGATCAGCACAATCCTCGGTTACAGCAATGGGCCTGATGTCATACACCGGGATAACCTGGCCATTTGCAGGGAGAATGGCCGCTGATTTCCAGGTTTAAGGAGTTTATTTACTGGAGACAGGTAAGTTCCTGAAAAATAAAAAGGGGGAGATAGTAGTGAGTATAAGAGAAGAGATAATTGCCCAGGCCAGAGGTGCAAAAAGAGCAGCAGAAGTACTGGCCAACCTTTCTACAGAGATGAAAAACCAGGCACTGGAGGCCATTGCCACAGAGCTGGAAAACTCCATGGAGGAGATACTGGAGGAAAACAGGAAGGACCTGGAGGCAGGGGAGAAGGCCGGTCTGAGCAGGGCCCTGCTGGACCGGCTCCTGCTCAATGAGGACAGGATCAGGAGCATGGCTGATGGTTTAA
Organism: Halanaerobiaceae bacterium; assembly: GCA_012518635.1. Classification (GTDB taxonomy): domain Bacteria; phylum Bacillota; class Halanaerobiia; order Halanaerobiales; family DTU029; genus DTU029. The sequence continues at coordinate 22,926 of JAAYRT010000063.1, forward strand.
GGGAGATAATCCAACTGGAGGATCCTGTCGGAGATATAGTGGAGATGTGGAAAAGGCCCAATGGTCTAATGGTGGGTAAGATGCGGGTACCGATGGGGGTGATCGGTATCATCTATGAGGCCAGGCCCAATGTGACCATCGATGCTGCCGGCCTCTGCCTGAAGGCCGGGAATGCGGTCATCCTGCGGGGAGGTTCTGAGGCTATCAATTCCAACCGGATACTGGCCAGGATTGCCGCTGAGGCAATTGCCCGGGTCGGCCTGCCTGCCGGCTGTATCCAGCTGGTCCAGACCACAGACCGGGAGGCGGTCTCTGTCCTGCTGGGGCTTAATGAATACCTGGACCTCCTTATCCCCAGGGGGGGTGCCGGCCTGATCAGGCGGGTCATCAATGAGGCCAGGGTGCCGGTCATCGAAACAGGGACCGGGAACTGTCATATCTTCGTGGATGAAGGGGCAGATCTGCAGATGGCCCTGGATATTGTCTTCAATGCCAAGACCAGCCGGCCTGGTGTCTGTAATGCAGTGGAAACCTTGCTGGTCCACAGGGCTATTGCCCCTGACTTCCTGCCGGAATTATACCGTGTACTCAGGCAAAACAATGTGGAGTTAAGGGGCTGTCCTGCAGTCAGGGAGATAATACCTGATATAAATGAGGCAGTGGAGAGTGACTGGGAGGAAGAGTATCTGGATTATATCCTGGCCGTCAGGGTGGTGAATAACTTTGAAGATGCTGTAAGCCATATCAATACCTATGGCACGAAACACTCAGAAGCTATCATTACCAATGACTATACCCGGAGCCAGCGTTTCCTCAGGGAGGTGGATGCTGCTGCTGTCTATGTCAATGCCTCTACCCGCTTTACTGACGGTAACCAGTTCGGCCTGGGGGCTGAGATAGGTATCAGTACCCAGAAGCTCCATGCCCGGGGCCCCATGGGCCTGAATGAATTGACTACCTGCAAGTTCATCGTTTACGGCCAGGGCCAGATCAGGGAATAAGGGGTTCTTAGAGAAGAGGAAGGGGCAAGAAAAAATCCTGTAAAGGGGTGTTAGTTATGAAGATTGCCATTATAGGTCTGGGAAGGATGGGTTCTGCCCTCCTGAGGGGTATAATCAGTGGCGGCCTGTGTAAACCAGAGGATATCATTGCCAGTGATCCCCTGCTCATGGAGGAGGAGAGCAATCATGATTATTATGGCATCAGGACGACTCAAGATAATGAGCTGGCCATCAGGGATGCTGACCTTATTATCCTGGCGGTGAAACCACAGGTCTTTCATTCTCTGGCTCCCAGTATCTCCCCCGGGGTGGGAGATAAGCTGATTGTTTCCATCATCGCCGGCCTGTCCATCGAAAAGCTGGCCAGGGAGCTGGATTCTCCCTGGAGGATTATCCGGGCCATGCCCAATACACCGGCCCTCATCAATGAGGGGATCACTGCCCTGGCTGCCGGCCCTGCCGTGAAAGCAGAGGAACTGGAACAGGTCAAGAGGCTTTTTGAGAGTATCGGTGAAGTGGTGGAGGTAGAGGAAAACCTGCTGGACGGGGTTACGGGCTTAAGCGGCAGCGGGCCGGCCTATATCTACCTGCTGGTTGAAGCCCTGGCCGATGGTGGTGTCCTGACCGGCCTGCCCCGGGAGCTGGCCCTGCAGCTGGCTGCCTGGACGGTACAGGGGGCAGCCAAAATGGTGCTGGAGACCGGCAGGCATCCGGGAGAATTGAAGGATATGGTCACTTCTCCGGGCGGTACCACCATCAGGGGCCTGGAGGTACTGGAGGAGAGGGGTTTCCGCTCTGCCCTCATAGCTGCGGTGAAGGCTGCTGCAGAACGTTCCCGGGAATTGAATAAGTTATAGGGTTGCTGTGTTTTCTCCAGTAAAAAAAGGAGGTAGGGGTATGTGTGATACTTTTACAGCTATTCTCTCTCCGGAGCATTCCTTTTTCGGTAAGAATTCAGACCGGCATCCGGATGAATTTCAATTTGTCTACCTATCCACTGATCCGGTCAGGGAGTTTCAGGAGGGGCCTGTGCAATATGAGAAAAAGGAATATCTGGAAAGTTCCTTCCGGCTTTTGAAAGAACTTTTTCCTCAATATGAGCATCCCTATTCTGCCATCATCTCCAAACCGGACTGGATCTGGGGGGCAGAGATGGGTGTAAACGAGAAAGGCCTGGCCATCGGTAATGAAGCCGTTTTCTGCCGGGGAAAGAACCAGGCAGACGGGCTCCTGGGCATGGATATCCTGCGCCTGGCCCTCCACAACTGCCAGGATGTCCAGGAAGCAGTGGATTTTATCACCACTCTTATCGAGGTCCATCTCCAGGGGGGTAATGGCAGCTTTAAAGGCAAATTATATTATCACAACTCCTATATCATCAAGGACTTTAAAAGGGCAGTGGTCCTGGAGACAGCAGGGGATCGGTGGGCCCTGAGGGAGGTAGAGGGCTTTGCCAGCATCTCCAATTCCTATTCCATCAGGGATGATTTCCAGGAGACTGGCAGGCAAGACCGGTAAGGAACCTGAAAAGGGAGGCAGAGGATAGGTTCTATACCTTTTTCTCCAGGGGAGATGTAAGGCAGGGCCTATCCTGCAGCTACCTGGCGGAGAGGGAGATCAACCTCCGCAGCCTGTTTGGGCTTCTGCGCCTGCACAGGAAGGATTCCCGCCTGCCGGAGAGGGGCATGACTTCTATCTGTATCCATCCCGGTTTTTTAATAAAAAATGAGACCACCTCATCCATGCTCATTGAATATTACCGGGATAGATTCCTGGTCTGGTTACCGGTTCACCGAATCCCTGCCTGTCCCTCTATAAACCAATGCTCCTCTTGGAGGAGGGGCAGCAGGAGAATCCCTTTGTGGACCTGGAATATGCCTATCTATATTGCAAGAAATGGCGGCAGCTATCCCGTCAGCTGGGTAAAAGGGCAGCCCGCTTCCAGGCTAAAATGGCTGAGTACCGGGATAAGGTTGAAAAAGAGATGGAGGAGAAGATGGCAGCCTATTTGAAGGCAGAAGGTGCAGACAGCCAGGCAGTCTGGCTGGAAGCCCTTCAACTGGCCGGGAATTACCTGGAAAGGCTGGAAGGGTTCTGCAGCAAAAACTAGTAGAAAAATTGATGAAGGGATAGGTCCGGCAGATTGAAATACGGTGAAATTTCCTGCAGCCTGTGATAAAATATATTGATAGTTATTCGATACTAATTCCAGTAAAAAAAGGGAGTAGATAGTATGGAGAAATTCAGGATAAGCAGCGACAGGGCCTTTGAGCTGCTGGACAAATACGGCAGCCCCCTGTATGTCTATAGCGAAGAAATAATCAGGAGACGTTGCCGGGAGATGAAGGGACTCCTTACCTACAGGAATTTCCGGGTCCATTATTCGGCCAAGGCCAATACCAACCTGGAGCTTCTGAAGATAATCAGGGAAGAGGGGCTGGATGTTGATGCCATGTCTCCGGGCGAGTTGATCATAGAGGAAAAGGCAGGCTTTGCCCCTGAGCAGATCTTTTATGTGTCCAACAATATTTCTCCTGAAGAGATGAAATTCGTAATCGAGAGGGGAATCCTGCTCAGTGTGGATTCCCTCTCCCAACTGGAACTCTACGGCCGGCTCAACCCTGGCGGCAGGGTTGCTGTCAGGTTTAATACCGGTGTAGGGGCCGGTCATCATGAAAAGGTTAATACTGGCGGGGAAAAGACCAAGTTTGCCATCCAGGCAGAAGCTGCACCCCAGGTGAAGGAAGTACTGGATAGATACGGGCTGAAACTGGCCGGTATCAACCAGCATATCGGTTCCCTCTTCCTGGATGTAGACAGCTATATTACCGGGGCCAGGAAGCTTTTCCAGCTGGCCATGGAATTCCCCGGCCTTGATTTTGTTGATCTGGGGGGCGGCTTCGGTATCCCCTACCACCCATTGGAAGAGAGGCTGGATCTGGTCCAGTTGGGCCGGGAGCTGGAGAAGGTCCTGCAGGAATTTCTGGCTGAATATGAGAATCCGGAACTGACGGTTATGATAGAACCGGGCCGCTATATCGTGGCTGAGGCTGGGCTCCTCCTGGGTAAATGTCATGCCATCAAGGAAAACTACGGCACTAAATATATCGGTACAGATCTGGGTTTCAATGTACTGATGCGGCCAGTCCTCTATGGTTCCTACCATGAGGTAGAGGTCCTGAAAAATCCGGCCAATGGCGGGAAGAAGGGCGGGCTGGAAAAGGTGAATATTGTAGGCAATATCTGCGAAAGCGGCGATATACTGGCGAAGAACCGGGAACTACCCCTGATAGAGGAAGGGGATGTAGTGGCAGTACTGGATGTAGGGGCCTATGGTTATGTCATGGCTTCCAATTATAATTGCCGCCTCCGGCCGGCGGAGGTCCTGCTCGATAGGGAAGGCAGGGACCGGCTCATCAGGAGGCGGGAGACCCTCGATGACCTCCTGCGCCATTTTTAAGGCCCACAGAACAGAGCAGCACAGAGGGACAGTTCTCCTGTGCTGTTTTCACATTTTTATAAAAAACTATTTTTATTGGTTTATTCTTTCTGTTGTAAAAGAATTTGAGACTGGTAACCCTGGATGATACCGGGACTAATACGGAAGAACCATCCCCTTGTGACGGTGCAATGACACAGAAGAACCGTCCTCCTGTATCATCCCTGCTATCCCTGGGTCGTCAGTTGATAAATTGTTGATAAAGGGATATAATGGGAATATATAATAAAAAAAGAGGTGGCTCCTTTGAAGTGGATAAATAAACTGGAGAGAAAATTCGGCAAGCTGGCCATAAAGAACTTAATGGGCCATATAGTAATGATTACAGCAATAGTATTCCTGTTTGGTCTCCTGGACCCATATGGTAATTTCTTTAACAGCCTGCTCTTGATACCCCGGCGGGTCCTGCAGGGAGAAATCTGGCGACTTATAACTTATATCTTCATACCTCCGACGGATTCAATTTTTTTCATTATTTTTGCACTTTATATCCTTTATATCATGGGTACCGCCCTGGAAAGGGTCTGGGGAACCTTCCGGTTCAATCTTTTTTATTTCATCGGCCTGCTGGCCACAACCCTGATTTCCTTTATCACCGGCGGGGTGGGGACAGCTGTCTATGTCAACCTCTCCCTTTTTCTGGCCTTTGCCAGGCTTTATCCCGATTTTGAATTGCTCATATTTTTCGTTTTACCGGTGAAGATCAAGTATCTGGCCTATTTTAACTGGATTTATCTGCTTTATACTATTATCACTGCCCCCCTGGCGGGAAAATTCACAGTACTGGCAGCCCTGGCCAACTATTTCCTCTTCTTCGGCAAGGATATCCTGCAGGATCTTAAGTTGAAGAAAAAGGTCTACAGGAATAGAAGGCGCTTTGATGTAGTGAGATATGACCGGAATAATACCATACATAAATGTACCATCTGTGGTATCACAGAAAAGGATGATCCGGAGATGGAATTCCGCTATTGTTCCAAATGTGGCGGTGCCTATGAATATTGCAGCAAACATTTAAGGGACCACATCCATATCCAGGATTGAAAAATTAATAAGAGATGTCTTTCAGGACAAATTTTTCTCCCAGATAATAGAGAATCAGGTCATGACTGGAACGATGGGGCATGTAAGGAAATTTGGCAATTATCTTTATCTTCCAGCCCAGAGGCTGATCATCGGGAAAGTCTTTGACTACCGGCAATTGGGCTACAGGCTGGATAATTTCCCCTGTTTCTGTTTGCAGGTAGATTTCGCCCAGTCCTTCCTTATCCAGGTCCTGACGCTGAAGATCAGTCAGGTAGAGATGATAGGCTGTATGGCTCTGGTCTCCATAGACTACGGAATAAACAATAAAAAAACGCTTGACGGCTATCTTTTCCAGATCCAGCCGGAGCTGCTCCCTCTCAGTGCTGATAGAGGAGGGTACCGGCAGGGGCAGTTCAATCTCTCCTGTAGTGACAGGGAAGGATTCCTGAAGAGAAGACAGGAATCTATACTCCCTATTACCGGAATGTTTTTTTAGTCCAATATAAAGACTGGAGAAGGCAAGGAGAAAGAGGAGAAAGATGACCAATGCTTTTTCCTTTTTCATAAAATAAACCTCCCGGAAAGACTATATCTAATGTATATGCTTTAAGGTGCAGGAATATCAGGGGAAGATTCCGGGCGGTAAAAATTTATTGGGGGGAAGAGAAAATGAAAAAAAGTTCTGTCAAGGTCCTTTTAGTTATTGTCCTCTTGTTATTGGTCCTGTTTGTGAGTAACCCGGAGAAGAACAATTTTCTTGACTGGGCTGTGAGAAAAGCAACAGGACCGGATAGTACAGAACTGGAGGAATTTTTCGGCGGAGTTGTGGCAAGGCCTTTATTGAATGTAGCCACCACCAGGGAAAACTATTACTTATTCAGCATCTTCAGGGTCACTTCAGGTGGCGAGGATAGTCTGTATATTGGCTTTTTGAGATATATCTTTATCCAGATAAGATAGGAAAGGGGGTAATTATCATCTCAGGAGAGCAATTAACTCTAAGTTTACTCGATGAGCGTTTTGCTATCTGCAAGACAGATAATAATCTGCCTATTCCCATCTGGATATTGGAGAGCAGAGATTTTTATTCCATAACCAGGACGGTGGAAGAGATGTCCATTATTGTCAAGGAAAGTGCTGTGCCGGAGGGTGTGGAAAATGAAAAGGGCTGGCGGGCTTTCAAGATAGAAGGCCTACTTGATTTTTCCCAATGTGGTATCATTGCCTCCATCAGTGCCCTTCTTGCTGAGGCAGGAATCCCTATTTTCGTTTTTTCTACATATAATACAGATTATATCTTTGTCAAACA
>JAAYRT010000064.1 GCA_012518635.1 Halanaerobiaceae bacterium
AATCTAGGTTTCTTCCCCAGGGGCAGAATGGTAAAACCCTTTGAAGAGGCAGCCTTTGCCCTGGAGGTTGGAGAAATCAGCGGGATTGTAAAAACTGATTTTGGTTATCATATAATTATGGTGACTGACAGGCAGGAAGCTGGAACCATTAGCCTTGAAGAAAGCAGGGATAATATCCGGGATACTCTCTTACACCAGAAGCAAATGGAGACCTTAAGGAATTATTTAATTGAACTGAGAGAGAATGCTGTAGTAGAGATTTTGTTATAATATAATTGGGAAAAAAACACCCTGGCTTTTTTAGCCAGGGTTTTCTTGTGGGAAGGGATCTTTTATTTTTTTTATATTTCCCCGAATTATCTCTTTTATACAGGCAGGTGTTAATTTTTGCTATGAAAATATTTTAGTATTTTAAAATTCCTTGCAGGATAATTTTATATTACAGCGAATATATATAAGTAATTAATGCATAATATACAAACTAAGCATTAGTGATTATTAATTTAAAGGCAGCTGGGTTAAGGGCAGGAACAAATAATTATACAGGGATTTATATTTTTCTTAGTTTATTAAACTATTTTTATCTAGCCTTGAAAAATTATACATGCGGAAACAGGAGGAAAGAAGATGAGTTTTAAAAAGAAATCAGTTTTAATCATCAGTTTTTTGTTGGTGGTTTTAACAGCTAATGTAGTGATGGCAAAGACATATATAGTGGGAACAAGTGCAGATTTCCCGCCCTTTGAGTATGTAGAAGAAGGTAAGTATGTAGGTTTTGATATTGAATTGATAAGGGAGATTGGCAAATTAAAGGGTTTTGAGGTGGAGGTAAGGGATTTAAGTTTTGACTCCCTGATTCCAGCTCTGAAGACAGGGAATATAGATATTATTATAGCTGCCATGACCATTACAGAGGAGAGACAGCAGGTAGTTGACCTGTCCATGCCCTATTATTCAGCCAATCAATCAGTAATTGTCCGGGAAGGTTCCGATAAAAACCTGACAGTCCTCTATGGAAATCATAATATTGGTGTTCAGACTGGAACAACTGGAGATCTGTGGGTTACCGAGAATCTGAAGGATACAGGAATCCTTACCGGTTCGGTAAAGCGTTATGATACCTTTGTTTATGTAATCAATGACCTGATTAATGGTAATCTCGATGCTGTTGTACTGGATACCCCTGTTGCCAGGAGGTACAGCCAGCTGAGGCCGGTTACAATCACAGCTGAGATTTTCACTGGTGAGGAATATGGTATAGCAGTTGATAAAGGTAATACCAAGCTGCTCAATTTAATTAATGAAGGTATTGAAGAACTCATCGAGAATGGAACCATGGATAAACTGATTGACAAATATTTCTAGGGCTGGTTCTTTGATTTCCAGGATGGTTTCTTTGCTTAAAAAGGGGTAATTGTTTATTCTTTAATTTTTCTTCCTTAAAGTTAATCTCTTTCATAAAGGTTTAAAGTATTCTTACTTTAAACCAATTTTTTCTGCTATAGGTATAGATACTATAGCATTAAGTTAATTTACTGGAGAGGGTGTTTTGTCATAGATAAGTTTAAAGTGATTCAACAGGCCTTGCCATATTTATTGGAAGGAACTCTTGTTACAATTAAATTAGCCAGTATCAGTCTATTACTTGGTTTTTGCCTGGGATTACCCATGGCCTTTGGCCAGGTTTACGGTAATAAAGTGATCAGGGGGATAATCTCTGTCTATGAACGGATAGCCCGCAGCATTCCCCTCCTGGTTATCCTTTTCCTCATTTTCTATGGTTTACCGGCAGTGGGGATCAGGATACCGGCCTTTACTTCATCTATATTGGCCCTGGGGTTACGGGGAGCTGCCTATCAGTCCCAGATATATAGGGGGGCCATTCAATCGGTCAGCGGGAGTCAGATGAGGGCTGCCCTTTCCCTGGGCATGAACAGGCTTACTGCCTTCATTTACGTCATCCTGCCTCAGGCAGTGAGGGCTGCCATACCTCCGATAGGTAATGAGGCGGCCATTGTTTTAAAGGATACTTCGACGGTTTACGCCATCGGTGTCAGCGAATTGTTGAGACAGGGCCACTATTTTATCAGTACAGGTAGTGATCCTATGACTATTTATTTAGCAGTAGCCTTTATATATCTGGTAATGACTATTTTTATAAAGGGTTTACTAGCTCTGTTTGAAAGGAAATACAGGATACCAGGAATTGGAATAGAGGGTGAAAGTTAGTGAGCAAACATCTGTTAAGAGTAGAAAATATATATAAGAGTTTTGGAGATAATGATGTATTAAGGGGCATCTCCTTTCATCTGGATAAGGGAGAGACCAAGGTTATAGTAGGCCCAAGCGGGACCGGAAAGAGTACCATTTTGAGCCTGATAAACATGCTGGTGCCGCCTGATAAGGGGCATATTTATCTGGAGGATATAGATATTACCAGGACCAGGGATGTCCATAAGATAAGGCAGAATATAGGCTTTGTTTTCCAGGATTTCGGCCTCTTTAACCACCTTACGGCAAAGGGTAATGTTATGATAGGTTTGACAAAGGTAAAGAAGATGGGCAAGAAAGAGGCAGAAGAGATTGCCATGGAGGAACTGAGACGGGTGGGGCTGGAGAATTTTGCTGACCAATATCCTGCCCAGTTGTCCGGCGGGCAGAAACAGAGGGTCGGTATTGCCCGGGCCCTGGCTATGAGGCCAAAACTCATCCTCTTTGATGAGCCTACCTCTGCCCTTGACCCTGAATTGACGGGAGAGGTATTGAATGTCATGAGGAAATTGGCCACTGAAGGGATGACCATGCTGATTGTTACCCATGAGATGGGTTTTGCCCGTACTGTAGCAGATGAGCTAATCTTTATGGAAGATGGGGTAATCCTGGAACAGGGGCTGCCGGAGAAATTATTTACTAATCCGGAACATCCCAGGACCAGGGAATTCCTCTTTAAATTAACGGATTTATATAATGAAGGTGAAAGATGATGTTTCTGGGTTCATTGCTGGAAGGTTTACAGAAGACTTTTGCCATCTTTCTGGCCAATTACCCTGCTTTATTACGGGGACTGACAGTAACCATCTACCTGACCATAATAACCAGTATTGGAGGTATAATACTGGGTACCCTGCTGGCCCTGGGCAAGATATATGGTAATAAGTTTATTTCCGGAATAGTAACTGTATTTATAGGGTTGATTCAGGGTACTCCCCTCCTGGTACAGCTTTTTGTCATCTATTATGGTTTGCCGGCATATGGGATAAGGTTAACTCCCATAACTGCTGCCCTGATTAGTTTTACCATAAACAGCGGGGCTTATCAGGCAGAATATCTGCGGGGTTCCATTCAGTCTGTCAGCTCCGGACAGTTAAAGGCAGCCTTATCCCTGGGTATGACCAGGTGGCAGGGAATATTTTATGTTATCCTGCCCCAGGCCTTGCGGAGGGTTATTCCTTCCTGGACCAATGAGTTTATCTATCTTTTGAAATATACTTCACTGGCCTATATTATTACTGCTCAAGAGCTGATGGGAGAAGCCAGGATAATTGCCAGCAGGAATTATGAGTTTTTTAAGACCTATCTGCTGGTGGCCTTCATCTATCTGCTTCTGGTGCTTCTTTTTACCCGTTTTTTCCGGCGGATAGAGAGAAGGTTTACCATACCTGGTTTTGAATTTAAGAGATAATTTAAGGGATAATTATAAAATTAAATAAGAGCTTATATCATTACTGGGGGTGCCTGCGGGCTGAGATTATACCCTGATTACCTGATCCAGATAATGCTGGCGTAGGGAAGTAATGAATGGTAGTCTTTTAAACCATTGATTTCTTTATGTCAGTATAGGGGATCAATGGTTTTTGTTTTTTCTAAACAAAATCTATTTTTATAAATAATTTCTACAGGAAAGGGAGGTAGAGGGAGATGAAGAGGGATATTTTTTTAAACACCGGGCTGTATTGTATAACGGCTGAGAAGCTTTCCAGGGGCAGGACCAATATCCAGGTGGTCAGGGAAATGCTGGCAGCTGGTATCAGGATAATTCAATACCGGGAAAAGGAGAAAAGCATGAGGGATAAGTATCAGGAATGCAGGGAGATACGGGAATTGACCAGGAAATATGGGGCTGTCTTTATTGTCAATGACCATGTGGACCTGGCCCTGGCTGTAGGGGCCGACGGGGTACATATCGGCCAGGAGGATCTGCCTATTGAAATAGTCAGTCACCTGGCAGGGGATGAGATGCTTATCGGTGTATCCACCCACTCAGCAGAAGAGGCAGAGGATGCGGTGAGGAGAGGTGCTGATTATATCGGTGCCGGGCCCATATTCCCTACGGAGACAAAGGAAAATGCCGGTGAGCCTGCCGGCCTGGGCTATCTGGAATATCTTGCCCGTAATATTGATATCCCCTTTGTGGCCATTGGCGGTATTACAGAGGAGAATATTATTGATGTCTATAGGGCAGGTGCCAGGTGTATCAGCCTGGTTTCGGAGATAGTGGGGGCAGAGGATATAGGGGTGAAGGTTGCCAGCCTGAGGCGGAAATTGGGGATAGATGCAGAGTAGGCAGCGCCCAGGCAGAGGTTTACTTTCTGACTTAATTTTATGTTGATTAATAATTAAGAAGGGAGGGAGGGGATGTGGATATGAAAATCTCAAGCAGGAGAATGGCCCTGGCTGGGCTTTTCATTGCCCTGGAGGTTTTATTGTCAGGCACTTCCATTCCTGTGGGGCCAAGCAGGGTAATGCCTTTACAGCATACCCTTAATGCTGTCTGCGGTATTTTACTGGGGCCATGGTATGCAGCCCTGGCCGGCTTTTTTACTGCTGTCATCAGGGTATCACTGGGTACAGGTACAATTTTTGCCTTTCCAGGCAGCATATTTGGTGGCCTGGTAGTAGGCTTTTTTTACAGGTCTTTCAAAAGAGATGAAGCTGCTTTTACAGAACCGCTGGGAACTGCTTTAATCGGCGGTGTGCTCAGCGGCCTTATATTTGCACCTGCCATAGGTGCAGCAAGTAGTATCTGGTATTTTGTCTATATCTTTGCCTTGAGCAGTGTACCGGGTGCTGTCCTGGGATTTTTCCTTATAAAAGTGCTCCGAAAAATATTACCGGAAAAATTATGGGAGGGATTATGATGATTAAGAAGGCTTTGACCATAGCCGGTTCGGACTCCGGCGGAGGAGCTGGTATTCAGGCTGATTTGAAGACTTTCTCAGCCCTGGGTGTGTATGGTATGAGTGTGATTACAGCAGTTACAGCCCAGAATACGAGAGGGGTTCTGGCGGTGGAGGATATCTCAGCTGAAGTGGTGACAAAACAGCTGGATGCTGTTTTCAGTGATATCCAGGTTGATGCCGTAAAGATAGGGATGGTGTCAAATGCGGAAACTATCAAGGCCATAGCAGGGGGACTGGAGAAATGGAAAGCAAAAGGGGTAGTCCTGGATCCGGTGATGGTTTCCGAGACCGGCAGCCTGTTGCTGGAGGAAGAGGCAGTTTCTATATTGGTGGAATATCTGTTTCCCCTGGCAGCTATCATAACACCCAATCTATATGAGGCATCTGTCCTCCTGAAGAGGGAAATTAATACAGTGGAAGAGATGGAAGAGGCGGCTGCTGAACTGTACTACCTGGGTTCCAGCCCGGTCCTGCTGACAGGAGGGCATCTTGGTGATAATAGGGATGTGAGCAATCAAGATGGGGATAAGGGGGGTTCTGTTGCAGCCAGGGCGATAGATGTATATTTTGACGGAAAATCTTTAAAGCGGTATGAGGCGGAAAGGATTGAGACCCGGAATACCCATGGAACAGGGTGTACCTATTCATCGGCTATTGCTGCCTACCTGGCCCGGGGATTTGGACTGGAGGAAGCCATCGGGAAGGCCAAAAACTATATCACCGGAGCCATCAGGCAGGGTCTTGATATCGGCCATGGCCCTGGTCCGGTAAACCATTTTCACCAATTCTGGCCTTGACTATTTGTCCTGTCCTGGCTTTTATGGATTCCCCTGTGTTAAACAACTTGATTAAGGGAATGGAAATACCTGAGCAGGAATATTTGAGAAAGGAGTGGGAAGATTGGAAAAAGAGGCCCTTGTAAATGAAATCATCGGGAATTATGAGAGATTGAAAAAGGTGAGTCCTTTGATCCAGCAGATTACCAATTATGTCTCCATGTATGAGCAGGCCAATATTACCCTGGCTGCCGGAGCCAGGCCGGTTATGACAGAATGTCCTGCAGAATTTGAGGAAATAACCGCCCAGGCTGATGCCCTCCTATTAAATATAGGTACCAGCAATGAAAAACGCAGGGAGGCCATCCTGCAGGCCAATGAGATTGCCGGAGAATATAGGGTGCCGGTGGTCCTGGACCCGGTGGGTGCCGGAGCAAGTACCTGTTTAAGGGAACTGGCCCTGGAATTGCTGGAGTCCGGTAATATAAGTATTGTGAAGGGTAATGCCGGTGAAATATTCTCTTTAGCAGGAATCCAGCTCAGCGGAGGAGTTTCGGGAGTGGATTATGTGGGAGAGGATATAACGGAACTTCCTCCAGAGGAACTGAAAAAACTGGTGGAGTTTGCCGAGAAGTATAAACTTCTTGTTGTAATAACAGGGGAAAAGGATTTACTGATAGATAGGGACTACCAACTCATCTGTTCCAATGGTGTCCAGCTTCTGGGGGAGATTACAGGGAGCGGCTGTATGGCAGGGTCATTGGTGGCCTCATATCTGGCCGTCAGTGCCAGTCCCTTGCTTGCTGCCCTGACCGGGATAAGTATCCTTGGTATTAGTGCCGAACTGGCAGCCAGGGAAGCCTCCGGCCCCGGTACTTTCCGCATCATGCTCCATGACCAGGTTGCCGGCCTGGATACTGCAGAAATAAGGGAAAAACTGAAGTTAGAGTTTATTGAACTGGTGTAAAAAACAAAGAAGCTGTATAAACAGCTTCTTTGTTTTCTCCAGGTAAATTTTAAGTGACCTGTTCTGTTATTATCTTTTCAGTATCCTGGACTGAAGAAAAGATGTCTCCAATGGTCTGCATGTGATAGGCCATGGTGGAGGCAAATTCCTCACAGGAAGCAGCAGTTTCCTGAGATAATGCTGCAGTTTTATTGATGAGCTGGAAAACTTCATCTTTATCATCTCTCATTTTATCTAAAGAATCATCAACAGCCCTTATTTCTCTACTGATAACATTTATGGAATTTACTACCTTGTTGAGGGTCTGGCTGGCATTATTGATAGCATTACTTTCTTCAGTTATGGAAGATTTCAGTTCCTCTATTTTTTCCCTGATAATATGATAGTGTTGGTTGAATTCTTCTATTGAATCACTGATATCAACAGTATATTGTTCTATCTCGTTGGCCATTTGCTTAAATTCATTGGCGATAACCATGAATCCCCGGCCGTTGACACCTGCCCTGGAAGCCTCTATCGAGGCATTTAGAGCCAGTATATTGGTATGTTTGCTTATATTATTGATAATATTTATAAAATCATTTATGTTGTTTAATATATTTGAAAAGTGATGAAAGGTAGTGAATACCCTGTCAAAGACAGCTGAAGTTGTGTTAATCTTCTCCTGTAAGTGTTTTACAGACTCCAGTCCAGAGTTTCTTAAAATATTGATACTTTCTGCATTGTTTATAATATTGTTATAGTTATTATGGATATTATCCATATAATTGGAGAGTTCATTAATCTTTTTTGATATTAACTGCAGTTCTTCAGCCTGAATATTGATCGGTTTTGAAATATCTTCCAGGCTGCGAAAAATTACATTAATTTTTTTATAGCTTTTTTCCGATAGAGAACAAACCCTGTTTAAGTTGTACTTAACCTTTTCATAGACTATCCCTGTAGGTTTTTCCTTTGTTTCTATATTTTTTTCTTCTACATATACTGCAGCTATTTCTTTTATTGCTGCAGTCTCTTTTTCTAGTCCTGTAGTTTTTTCTTTAACTTCTGATTGGGTTTTCTGTATTTGCTGAGTCTTTTTCCCATAAAACCCTTTAGTTAAATATGTAGTGCTTAAACTACACAAATACCCTATAATCACTAAGGGGAGAATTGAGAATTCTGTATAAAATATTTTGATGAATCTGGCGACAATTAAAGTGATGATGGTCAGGAAAACAGGTATTGTAACCCAGGGTTTATTGAAAATGGAATTGCTTTTGGGGGGATAGGCCATTTCAGCATTACCTCCCTTATGTAAAATGTTATGTTTGACATCTAATATGGCTGATTAAAATTTCCTTTAATTATATTTTTCTAAAAAAAAACAAAATGTCCTTTTTTGCATCAGATTTTTATAGAAAACTGAGAATTAACTACAGTTTCCCTCAATAATATAGTGGCCTATTTTAGCCAGCCCTTTAACCACCCAGGGTAATATCCTGCTGGCTGTACCATTCCAGGGCTTCATGGAGGTGTTCTTCCTTAAAATCAGGCCAGTAGTCATTTATGACATAAAAGTCTGAGTAAATGGATTGGACCGGTAAGAAGCCGCTGAGCCTCCTCCGCCCGCCCCAGCGGATAATCAGGTCAATCCGGGAGACATCATTTGAACAGATTAAATCCTGTATCTGGTTTTTGTTTTTTGCCCTGTATAGGTTGAGTAAATCCCAGTGCCAGCCGTAATTGACCAGGAAATTGACCTTGATACCCCCTTTACCAAAGGTTTTCCTCCTGGTATAGGGCAATAACTCTTCAGGAAACATGGGAGATTGGCTATTTCCGATGACCCTTAGTTCTGCATCCTCCCTGGAGAGCATTTTGACAGCAGCTATACAGGCCTGTACGAAAGCCTGGTATTGTTCCCTGGGCCTTTTGGTATTATCGGTGGTAAAGCCATAATAGGTCAATTCCTTAACACCCAGTTTCCTGCATAATCTGAATAGCTTAAGGCCCGGCTCCAGGCCCCGGGCATAGCCCTCTTCCTTTGACAGGCCATTGGCCTGAGCCCATCTGCGGTTGCCGTCGGGAATTACACCAATATGCTGGGGAATTCTCATTTTCATCAACTACCTTTCTTTTGTTTTTTGTCTCTTATCTGGCCCCGGGAGATGATTGCACCAGTTTATTTTTTACAGGTATATTATGGATTATTATTATAGATTTTATTTATTAAATGGATTCTATTTATAAAACAGTCTATTAAAAAAAATAGTAGGAAAGGGAAAAAGACAGGCTGGCTCTTGCATTTTCTGCTGATATATAATATAATGTTTAACAAACTCAATAAAAAGAGACGATGAACAGGAAGAGTAGATATATGCCTATGTTGCAGAGAGCCGGTGGTTGCTGGGAACCGGTCATAGGATATATTGAATCCGCCTGGGAGTTATATAGGAAAACCTTATTGTAAGGGTTAACTATATTCGGCTGGGTCCGTTAGCACTGAAAGAGTGGTCTTATTATTTATACCTGTTTATTTGGTATAAAGGGAGATCAGAAGGGTGGCACCACGGGAATGATGCTCTCGTCCCTTTTACAGGGAGGGGAGTTTTTTTATTTATGGACAGATAAAAATAGTATTGGAGGGATGATAGATGCTTGATTTACGCTTTGTCAGGGAAAATCTTGAGCTGGTTGAAGAATCTTTAAGGAAGAGGGGCGACAAACTCTCCCTGGAAAATTTCCGGGAGATGGAAGCAGAAAGAAGAAAGATACTCACAGAGGTTGAGAATTTAAAGCACAGGAGAAATGTAGTCTCTGATCAAATAGGGGAATTGAAGAGGAAGGGAGAGGATGCCAGTGAGATTATTGCTGAGATGCAGGACCTCTCCAGGAAGGTCAAGGAATATGATGAAAGGCTGAAGGAACTGGAGACAGCTATCAATGGGACCTTGATGCTTATCCCCAATATCCCCCATGAGAGTGTGCCTGTAGGCAATACTGATCAGGATAATGAGGAGGTTTTCCGTTGGGGAGAGCCGAGGGATTTCTCCTTTACCCCCAAGGCCCACTGGGATCTGGGTGAAGAGCTGGATATCC
>JAAYRT010000009.1 GCA_012518635.1 Halanaerobiaceae bacterium
ACATTATTCTGGAATGTGATTAATTTCCTGGTCCTGGTGTACTTATTAAAAAGATACCTATATCAACCCCTTCTTGAGATACTTGATAAACGTTCTGCAAAGATAGCGGGAGATTTGAAGGCTGCTGCTGATGACAGGGAAGCAGCCAGTTTAATGAGAGAGCAATATGAAGCCGAGATGGCTAAAGCCAGGGAAAAGGCTCTGGAAATTATTGCCGAAGCAGAGATGCGGGGTAAGGAGAGGGCCAGAGAGATAATTAACGAGGCTAAGGAAGAAGCAAAGCGGATTAGGGAAAAGAATCTGGAGGAAATCGAGCTGGCCAGGGAAGAGGCCAGGGCCCTGTTAAAGGAAGAGGTAGCAGCCATTTCTTTGCTGGTTGCCGGTAAGTATTTACAGGAACAGCTGCAAAGAGAGCAGCAACTGCAATTAATAGAAAAATATATCAATAGTCTTGATAGAGGGAAATTAGGTGAGGTATAGTGAGACACAGTGAGGTTTCCAGGAGGTATAGCTTTGCTTTGTTTGAACTGGGCAAAGAAGAGGATAAGCTATCTGTTTTCCGTGCTGAATTAGCCTCTGTTTTACGGATAATGGAGGAATATCCTGACCTGAAAAAGCTGTTATTACATCCCCGTATCAGGAGGGAAGACAAGAAACTCCTTTTGGAGAGGGTTTTCTCCGAAGAATTGTCTAAAGAGCTTTTAAATTTTCTGAAACTTTTAACTGACCGGAGGCGGGAATCATATCTGGAGGCCATTTATAAGGATTATCTGGATTTATTGAATAAAGAGGAAAATATACTGGAAGTAGAAGTGCGTTCAGCCATTAGCCTTCCGGAGGATCTAAAGGCCAGACTTGCTGAAAAACTGGCAGAGCTGACTGGAACTAAAATCAGCATCAAGGAGAAGGTAGATCCGGAAATCATCGGAGGTTTAGTGTTAAAAATAGGTGACCGGGTCATTGATGGAAGTATCAGAAAAGATCTGGAGGCACTGAAAAATAGATTAGTACAAATTCCAGTAAGTTAGGGGTGTGGTTATATGAATCTGAGACCAGAAGAAATAAGTTCTATAATTAAGGAACAGATAAAAAATTATGAATCTGAGATAGAGACTGTAGGTGTAGGTACAGTCCTGAATGTTGGTGACGAGATTGCCCATGTCTATGGACTGGATGATGTCATGTCCGGTGAACTGCTGGAGTTTCCCAATAATGTATATGGTATAGCCCTTAACCTGGAGGAGGACAATGTAGGTTGTGTCCTGCTGGGTGATGTTACCCTGATAAAGGAAGGGGATATTGCAAAGAAAACAGGCCGGGTGGTGGAGGTTCCGGTAGGGGAAGCCCTGCTGGGGAGGATTGTGAATCCCCTGGGTCAGCCCCTGGACGGGAAAGGGCCCATTAAAACAGAACATACCCGTCCTATCGAATCAGCAGCTCCGGGGATTGTAGAGAGACAGCCAGTTGATACTCCCCTGCAGACCGGTATCAAGGCTATAGATTCCATGATTCCAATCGGCAGGGGCCAGAGGGAGCTTATTATCGGTGACAGGCAGACCGGAAAAACAGCTATTGCCATTGATACAATCATCAACCAGAAGGGTCAGGATGTAATCTGTATCTATGTGGCTATTGGCCAGAAGGCATCTACTGTAGCTGAGATAGCCGAACGGTTGGCCCAACATAATGCCCTTGATTATACCATTATTGTTTCGGCAACAGCCAGCCAGCCGGCTTCCTTACAGTATATTGCCCCATATGCCGGTTGCGCCATGGGCGAATATTTCATGTATGAGCAGAACCGGGATGTACTGGTGGTTTATGACGATCTATCCAAACATGCAGTTGCCTACCGCAGCCTGTCCCTTCTGTTAAGGCGGCCGCCTGGACGGGAGGCCTATCCCGGTGATGTTTTCTATCTCCACTCCCGTCTGCTGGAAAGGTCGGCCAGGTTAAATGATGAGATTGGAGGAGGTTCCTTAACCGCCTTACCAATCATTGAGACCCAGGCAGGAGATGTTTCTGCCTATATTCCTACAAATGTTATCTCCATTACTGATGGCCAGATCTACCTGGAGGGAGAATTATTCTTTGCCGGTATCAGGCCTGCTGTCAATGTAGGTATTTCTGTTTCCAGGGTTGGCGGTGCAGCCCAGACCCGGGCCATGAAAAAGGTTGCCGGCACTTTACGCCTGGACCTGTCCCAATACCGGGAACTGGAGGCTTTTGCCCAGTTTGGTGCTGATCTGGACCAGGCCACCCGGAGACGGCTGA
>JAAYRT010000065.1 GCA_012518635.1 Halanaerobiaceae bacterium
CAATGCAGCCAGAGGAGGATAACTACCAGACAGCCATCTCTGTACAACAGCCTATCTATCTGGGCGGGAAGCTGATGATTGCCCGCCAGCAGGCGGAAAAGGCCCTGGAGCTGACAGAACTGCAGCAGAGGCAGAAGGAGAACGAACTCCTCCTTAACATAATCCAGTCCTACTATAATGTCCTGCTGGCAGAGGAAAGGGTCCGGATAGAGGAAGAGGCCCTGGAACTGATCCGGGAGCATAAAAGGATTGCTGAAGTCAGTTATAAGGCCGGTTTAAGCCTGAAAACAGACCTTCTCCAGGTGGAGATAGAGGAAAACAAGGCTATCCTGAGCCTGGAAAGGGCCCGGAATGACCTGGCCATGGCCAGGAGATTATTTGCCAATATGATAGGGTCAGATATAGGAGACAGGGTATTCCTGGCCCCGGAATTCCTGCCAGAGCCTTTGCTGGATAAGGAGCTGGCCCTGAGCCTGGCCAGGGAAAACCGGGTAGAGTTTAAATTGCTGGATATAAACCAGGATATCCTGGATTTGAGTTTAAAGATGGAGACCAGTACCTATCTGCCCAATATAGTTCTTGTAGGGAATTACCAGTGGCAGGGTTCTGAGTTAAAATTTGAAGATGGAAATGCCAGTATCACCCTGGCCCTATCGATGAATATCTTCGATAAGGGGCTTGCCAGGAACTCAAGGATGAAACTGAATGAGGAACTGAATAAAGTTGTTCTAAATAAAGATAACCTGGAGGAATTGTTGGCTATTGATCTGGAAAATCAACTGCTCAGGATAGAGGAAAACCTGAATAATATAAGGCTGCAGAGGTTGAACCTGCAGAGGGCTGAGGAAAACCTGGCCCTGGAGGAGAAGAGATTTGAGGCCGGTACCGGTACGAATATGGAGGTACTGAATGCCGGGATGGTTTTAAAAACCACCAGAATAGCCAGTATACAGGCAGAATATCAGTATGAAATCAGTCTTTATCAGCTATTGGAGAAAACAGGCAGGCTAATTGACTATTGCAAGGAGGTTATCTTAAATGAAAAATAAATTATTACCTGTTATAGCGGTGTTTTTGATCCTATCCGGTCTAGTAATGGCAGCACCACCGGTTGCTGTTGTAGAACCGGTGGTCAGGGAAATCAATAATGTGCGGATAGTAAGCAGCAGGATAGAGCCGGTTGAGGATGTCCAGCTTTCTGCCAAAAGCGGCGGTATCATTGAGGAGGTATATGTCCAGGTAGGAGATTATGTCAAGAAAGGCCAGCCTTTACTCAAACTGGAGCAGGATGACCTGAAAATCCAGTTACAACAGGTAGAGGCCGCTGTACAGATAGCTGAAGCCAATTACAAGCTTTTGCGGGACGGAGCCAGTGAAGAAGACAGAAGGACAGTTGAGGCTGCCTATGAACAGGCCCTGGCTTCCTATGAGGCTGCGAAGGAAAGCCTGGCCCTGGTCGAATCTGCCTATCAGGACCGGACAGCCCAGAAACAGCAGCTGATTGCAGCAGAAACCCAGTTGAGGGCAGCAGAAAAGCAGGTCCAGCTGGCTGAAGAGAATTTAAACCAGGCCATGACCGGACTGGCACAGGCGGAAAAGGAGTATGAAAGGATTAAATACCTCTATGCCGAAAATGTAGCCAGTAAGAATCAATATGAGATGGTGGAGACCCAGTATAAAAATGCCCGGTCTATGGTGGAGAGTGCTAAACTGGCCAGAGAACAGGCCCATATCAGCCTGCAGGGGGCGAGGGAAGGCTATCTGCTGGCTGAAGATAATTACAATAACCCTGTCCAGCTGGAGCAGCAGCTGACAGCTGCCAGAAGCCAGTTGAAGATAGCTGAAGCCAATGTAGAGATGGCCAGGGCTAACCTGGAGAAGGTAAGGAAGGGAGCCCGTGTTGAGGAATTGAAAATTGCGCAAGCCAACCTGAACCAGGCCCGGGCCAGCCTGGAACAGTTAAAGAAGGCCCTGGAGGACACAGTAATCAAAAGCCCCATTGATGGTGTAATCGCCCAGGTATATTTTTCTGCCGGGGAGATTGTCGGCCCGGGGACCCCGGTGGCCAATATCGTCAACCTGGAGCAAATCTATGTGACTGCTTCCATAACAGAGGAATTGCTTTTCAATATAGAAAAAGGCCAGAAAGTGACTATCAGGGTCCTGGCTGCCGGTAAAGAATACCTGGAGGGAACAGTGGAATATATCAGCCCGGTAGTGGATCCAAGGACCCAGGCCTTTACGCTAAAGGTTCTGGCCGCTAACCCTGCTGGAAGATTAAGAGGAGGTATGTTTACCGAATTATACATACCGGTTGCTGAAAATAAGGCAGCAATGGTCTTGCCTGTATCTGCAATACTGGATCTGGACAGGAACCCCCATGTCTATGTAGTTGAGGAAGGAAAGGCAGTCAAAAAAGCCCTGGAGACAGGTATCATTGCTGGTGATTTTGTTGAGATACTCAGGGGGCTGGGTGGTAATGAAAAGGTCATCAGCAGGGGACAGTATAATCTGGAGGAAGGAACAAGGGTAGAGGTGGTCGAATAATGAAACTATCTGATCTTGCCATAAAGAGGCCGGTTACCGCTGTTATCATGGTTTTACTGGTAGTATTGCTGGGGGTCATAGCCTTTAACCGGGTCCATGTTGACCTCTTGCCCAATATTACCTTGCCTGTTGCAGTGGTCATCACCAATTATGAAGGTGTAGGCCCGGAAGAGATAGAGACAATGGTGACAAGGCCTATTGAAAGTGCAGTGGCTACGGTAACAAACATAAGCAATCTCAGTTCAAGTTCTTCTACAGGAAGTTCCATAGTCATGGTTGAGTTTAACTGGGGTACAGATATGGATATGGCTACCCTGGATATGAGGGAGAAGATTGACCTTGTCGAGGGTTATCTGCCGGATGGGGTCAGCAAACCCATCATTGTCCAGTTTGACC
>JAAYRT010000154.1 GCA_012518635.1 Halanaerobiaceae bacterium
AAATTATTGTAACATTTTTTTACAATGAAGTCTAGATTTTAAATAGGAAAACAAAAAATCAGGAATGGTTCTGTAGAAACATTCCTGATTTTATTATGGTTATTATTCATCACTTAATTACTTACTCTCTGAAATAATTAATCCAGGCCACTGGTACTCATCGTCTCAACAACCTGAGATTGATTGATGACAAAAATAACTATAGGTACTAACATCAGGACCAGGCCAACAGCTGCTCCAACACCTGCCCTGGCGATACCGCCCCAGATAATCTGTGTTAAGGCATATGGTAAGGTTTTTAGTTTCTCGCTATATATAAAACGGCTCCCTGTCTCCCGCCATAATTGCTGAACAGAAAGAATCATCAGGGTTAACCAGGCTGGTTTAACAATAGGCATTACTATCCGCCAGAAAATGGTTAATTCATTTGCCCCATCAACCCTGGCAGCTTCAATTAATTCATCAGGAACCATTGCTACTATAAACTGTCTCATTAAAAAAAGCCCTAAACTCATGCCCCAGGTCGGAATGATTAAAGCAGCATATGTATCAACCCAGCCTATTTTCGCCATAATTAAATAATTAGGAATAGCTGTTACCTGATAGGTAAACATTAAAGATAAGACTACCGTCTGGAAGAGAAAGGATTTAAATAGAAAATTATGTTTTGCCAATGGATATGCGGCCATAGAAGCTAAAATAATATGTCCTGCAGTCCCGACAACTACCAGCAACAAAGTATTAAAAAAATATCTTGACATTGGTACCCAGGATTCACCCATTAGAACAAAGAGATCAACAAAGTTCTTAAGGGTTGGGTTACGGACGAAAAATTGAGGAGGATATAACCATAATTCATTTAATGGTTTAAAAGCCTGACTAATCAAAAAAACCAGAGGAATAGCAGTGAAAACAGCAACAATTGCCAGAATAGCAAAGAGAAAAAAATCTCCTCCCACCGAACGGTTTAACCTGTTCCGTCTAATTTTGAACTTAAGTTTCATTATTATACCCTCCTTTAATCCCTTAATCTGGCCAGATACTTTTGTACAAATCTCTGGGTTATAACCATAAAGGCAAAAAGGATAACAGCTATAGCTGAGGCATAACCCATTTCAAAACGGATATTACCATAATCCATCAAATGGCTGACTATGGTTCTTGCCGCATAGTCAGTGCTGGGAAAACCGGCTAATTGGATTAACTGATCAGCAGCAGCAAATGATTGGGTAATAGTCATAATAGCTCCAAACATCATATGCGGTACTATCTGGGGCAGGGTTATATACCATAATTCCTGCCATCTATTACGAATACCGTCAACTGCACCGGCTTCATAGAGAGATTTGTCTATACCCTGCAAACCACCGATAAAAGAAAGAAAACTTGTACCGAGACTGGACCAGAGGACACACAAGATTGAAACAGGCATTATATATTTGGGATCCTGAAAAAATTGAATAGGCTCTGTTATAATACCCCAGTAAAGAAGAATACCATTTACATAACCATAAGCACTACCATCAAACATTATTCGCCAGATAAAATATCCCTGGCCAGTCAAAGCTGGAGCATAAAATAATAAGGTCAAAAAAGCCCTGATTTTTGGCTGCAACTCATTGATCATCCAGGCCAGTATTAAGCAGGCAAAAAAGCTAATCGGCCCGGTCACCAGAGCAAAAACAAAGGTATTCTTAATGGCAATCAAAAATACATCATCATCCAGAAAGAGCCGTAAATAATTATGCAATCCTACCCATTGTGGTGGTTCCAGCATGTTGTAATAAGTAAAGCTCAAAACAATAGCAATTATTACTGGTAAGATTGTAAAAATGAAGAAAATTGTCCAATAGGGCATTACCAGTAAATAAGAAACTTTATTTTCTTTCAAATCATTAATTACATATCTGGAAACGCTTTTTATTTTTTTGCCAATTCCCTTTGTCAGACCCTTATTACTTTCTATAACAGTTTGCATAAAATAACCTCCACTCCTATAATCCATCTTGGTTATGTTCCCGGGCTTAATCCAGACCTTCGTTCCAATACATTCTCCAATATTCTTCCGGCAGCTTTTCCAGTTCTGTTTCCAGGCCGAACTCTAATCTCTTATTCCTGATCTCCTTATTGATCTTCCGGTTATAGGCCAATAAAGTCTCCCTTGGCGGTTCGTGTGAATAAATCACTTTGCGGAATGCATTATCTAAATGACGCCCCACCATATAACCTCCGGGAACCTCCGGTAAACCTTTAACCCATTCCCATTGTTCCAACAGCACTTCAAGTTCCTCTACCCGCCAGGGCAAAAGTTGGAGTGCCTCTATATTTGCTGTAGGATACCTTGCTGCAGTACCCATAATACTCTCCAGTTCACGGCCAAATCTTACCTGGGTTTCAGTACTGGTCCACCATTTCAGGAACTCCCAGGCCGCCTCTTTATCTTTTGCATTCTTCATAATAATTGCTCCCGGCCCCTGATTAGCTGTACCATAACCAAGAGCAGGTGTTGTTCTATCTATAGTCCCATCTTCACGAACAGTACCGGGGATTAAAGTAAAGCCCCATTTACCCCTTAACTCTGGTGCAAAAACCTCCAGGTGATTACGGAAGGTATATCCTGTTATCAACAGGGGCATTTCTCCCATTCTGAAATAGTTGGCATAATCGTAATAAAGGGGCAGATTGTATAATTCATATAATTCTGTCCACCTGGTAAAGGCATCTATGGCCACTTCGGAATCAAGATTTGTTTCAATACCATCTACCTTATACAACTCTCCGCCATTTTGGTATAAAAGCATTAACATAGTCGAGACACCAGCATGGGCTACAATACT
>JAAYRT010000066.1 GCA_012518635.1 Halanaerobiaceae bacterium
AACAGAACCATGTCTAGAAAGGATCTCCGCCTTTCCTCTTACCTTGATGGCTGATGTATGTTCAGTGAATTGGGCCACGTATACTTCTCCCTCATCAAGTTTTTCTGTATGGCTGAATTTGGTTTCTCTTCCACGGGTCAGTCCGATTATGGTTACTCCATCTTCCAGCGCTTTTATAATAATAAAATCAGCCTGAATCTCCATATGTACATCCTCCTCTGTTTGTTTTATAATACACTTTTTTCAATTTAATGTCAAGCAAAGCTCCAGTATATAGGATTTCCGTTGAGCCTTGAAATTATCAGCTTAAAACCCGGTTCAGGCTATACACAAAGCAGGCCGGAAATATTTTCTGGAAAAATTTAAAATTAAAGATATATATTCTACTAATTCAGTATAACAATTATTTATAAAAACTGCAATTACCTTTTCCTACTATCTCCTCCAGCTCCTTAACCAATACTTCACTATAATCAACCCAGTAACTGCTCCCGCTCAGTACCAGTTTCCTGCTCTTTCCTTCGCTGATTTGCAGGAAGAGGGGACTGTTTCCCGGGTATCTTTTTATCACTTTTATTATCCCATTAAGGACCCTACCCCTGGTATTCCCCTCATTGAGCCTGATCTCCAGAAAAGGGGTGCTCAGGGCCAGGATTGAATTGGCGATAATGCTGTCCTCATCCTGGTAGGCTGTAACCATCACCCTGCTGCCAGGAGCGAGGTTTTCCTCATATTTACTATAAACCTCCGGAAAAACCACTATTTCTATTTTTCCGGACCAGTCTTCCAGAGTCAGGAAGGCCATCATGGTATTCTTTCTGGTCAGGTGGTTCTTCCTTTCAATAACCATGCCGGCAAAGACCAGTTCTCCCTTTTGCGACTCCTCCTGCAGGGCAAGGGAATCACAGTTGCTGAAACGTCTGATTTTCTCCCTGCTGTTGTCCAGGGGATGGCCTGTCAGATAGATCCCCAGATATTCCCTCTCCTGGACCAGGATCTCCTCAATGGATATCTCCCCGATTTCAGGATATTTTACCGTTTCAGCAAAAAAGCTCTCCTCATCCTCCACCAGGTCAAAGAAGGAGGTCTGGCCGCTGGCATGCTGCTGGCGGAAGGTGCTGGCGTTTTTATATAATTCTTCAAATTTCACCAGCATCTGTGCCCGGTTCTCCTGAAAAGAGGAAAATGCCCCGGCCTTGATCAGGGATTCAGTAACCTGGATATTGACCCACCGCAGATCTACCCTCTTTAAGAAATCATCCAGGGAAACATAGGGACCGTCCTTACGTCCCTCCAGAATAGCCTCTATGGCTGCCCTGCCTACATTTTTGATGGCGGCCAGCCCAAAGATGATTTTTTTATCCCCCTCAGGGACAAAACCATAGGAACTTTTATTTATATCCGGCGGCAGGACCTCTATGCCCAGTTCTTTACACTCCCGGACATACTGGCCTACCTTATTCTGGTTGCCCATGACCGAAGAGAGAAGAGCAGCCATGAACTCAGCCGGATATTTCACTTTCAGATAGGCAGTCTGATAGGCCAGCAGGGCATAGGCAGCACTGTGGGATTTATTGAATCCATAACCGGCAAAATACTCCATCTGGTCAAAGATCTGGTGGGCAATCTTCTCTTCAATACCTCTTTCGGCAGCACCCCTGACAAAACGCTCCCGTTCACTGGCAATCTGCTCCTTATCCTTCTTACCCATTCCCCGCCGCAGAAGATCCGCTTCTCCCAGGGTAAAACCGCCAATCTTACTGGCAATCTCCATCACCTGCTCCTGGTATAAAATCAGGCCAAAGGTTTCCTTCAGGATAGGCTCCAGGGATGGGTGCAGGTATTCAGGTTCCTTGAGACCATGCCTGCTGTCCATAAATTGATCCACCAACCCGCTACCCAGAGGTCCCGGCCGGCCCAGGGCCAGTATAGCGACAATATCTGTAAACCGGTCCGGTTTAAGCCTCTGGTTCAGTTCCTGAAACAGGTATGACTCCATCTGGAAGACCCCCAGGGTCCTGCCAGACTGGAGCAGCCTGTATACCTCCGGGTCATCCAGGGGTACATTATCTATATCTACCTCTATATTATGCCGTTCTTTAACCAGGGCCAGGGTTTTATTGATAATGGTCAGATTACGCAAGCCCAGGAAATCCATCTTCAGGAGACCCAGGCTTTCCAGATCATCCATGGCCAGCTGGGTAATCACACTCTCATCCTGCAGCTGTAATGGCACTATATTACTGAGATCATCTGCACCGATTACCACACCGGCAGCATGGGTAGAGATATGGCGGGGCAGGCCTTCAGCAGCACCGGCCAGATCCAGTAGTTCCCTTACCTCCCCATCCTCCTCGTAAAACTGTCTCAATCTTTCATTGGTCTCCAGGGCCTTGTCCAGGGTCATTCCCGGCTGGCCGGGGACCAGTTTAGCTATCCGGTCTACCTTACGCAGGGGAATGTCCAAAGCCCTGCCGATGTCCCTTATGGCAGCCCGGGCAGCCATGGTACCAAAGGTCCCTATCTGGGCCACCCGCTCCTTCCCATATCTCTTCCTTACATATTCAATAATCTGGTCCCTGTTTTCATCAAAATCTATATCAATATCAGGCATGCTCACCCGTTCCGGGTTCAGGAATCTTTCAAAGAGCAGACCGTATTCCAGAGGATTGATCTTGGTGATACCCAACAGAAAGGAAACCAGGCTGCCGGCAGCAGAACCCCGGCCCGGGCCCACCCTGATACCATTTTTTTCAGCATAATTAACGAAATCCCAGACTATGAGGAAATAATCCACATAACCCATCTCTTCAATCATCTTTAATTCATATTCCAACCTCTCCCTGGCCTCTGCATCATCGGCCAGGCCCTTCTGTTCCAGGCCCTCCAGGCATTTCTCCCTGAGAAGCTGGCTGTTGGGCTTCTCCTCATTGCTTCCAGGAAAGGCCGGTAGAAAGATCTGGCTGAAATCCAGCTTTAACTCAGTCCTTTCCGCTATCTCTAAAGTATTATTATAGGCTTCAGGAATGGAGGGGAAGAGGGCCTTCATCTCCTCTATAGATTTGAAATAAAAACTATCATTGGGGAATTTCATCCGTTCCTCATCATTGATAGTCTTTCCGGTCTGCAAGGCCAGCAGGACATCATGGAGTCTCTCATCGCCCTGTTCCAGATAATGGACATCATTTGTCAGTACCAGCGGAATATCCAGTTCATTGGCCAGCCTGATCAGCTGGCTGTTAACCATCTTCTCTTCCCTGAGGTTATGGTCCTGCAGCTCCAGGAAGAAGTTATCCCTGCCAAATATCTGCCGGTACTCCTCAGCTGCCTTCACTGCCCCCTGGTAGTTACCCCCCAGTATATAGGCAGGTATCTCCCCCTGGATACAGGCAGAAAGGGCAATCAACCCCTTACTGTGTTCAGCAAGGGCATCCTTATCTACCCTCGGCTTGTAATAAAAGCCTTCCAGCCAGCTTTTGGTGACCAGTTTGATCAGATTATGGTAACCCTCATTATTTTCTGCCAGCAGAATCAGATGATACCTGTCCCGGGTATCTCTATCCTTCATGGAACCCGGAGTCAGATACACTTCACAGCCGATGATGGGCTTGATTCCTTCAGCAACCGCCTTTTTATAAAATTCCACCATACCATAGAGGACCCCATGGTCAGTTATGGCCACTGCCGGCATATCATATTCTTTGGCCTTCCTGACCAGAGCCTCTATACGGGCAGCCCCGTCCAGAAGGCTGTATTCTGTATGATTATGTAGATGAACAAAACCCTTTATTTCCATAATAAACATCCACCCTGTTATTATTTCATAAATAATATTTCTCTCCCTGAATCCTGCTTCCTTCTTCTAAGGGATAACCAAATTTAAATCTATTAAAAAATTTACTAAAAACCTATTTAACCCTGTTCCTGAAGCTCTTGTAATTGTTTTTAGTCTATTAATTCTAATTTATAGAGTAGAAATGGGCCTTTTAAGTATAATTAATTCCCCTGCCTATTATAAATATATTGAGGTGAAGAAAATGCTGGCCAGGATAATTCCTGTTTTCTTTATTGCCCTTGGTGTTGTACTGGGGGGATCATTTATCGGGAGTATTGGCGGAATCCTGATCCACCAGTCTCCCCTGAAGATAATGCTGGATATCGCTGATAACCTTAAATTATATGGTATCCTCAGTGCCATTGGCGGCACCTTTGCCAATCTGCGCCTGTTGGAAGGGGTATTCTTTCAGGGGAACCTGATGATTATCATCCAGCAGATCCTGGTCCTACTCAGTGCCTTCTTTGGTGCCCAGCTGGGTTACTGGCTCATTGTAATCTTCTGTGGAGGTAAATAATCTTGTTAAAGCCGCCGGCAAAACCTTTATCTAAACAAGCAGCAAAACTACAGGGAAATCCCTTTCTGGTCTTCACAAAAAAAGAATTATTCTTCATCCTGGCTGTTTTCCTGCTGGGCTTTCTGTTAGGTGCAACATTTATTTCTGCATATAGCGGCAGGGATCTGGACAAATTAATCCTTGAAAATAAAGAATTAAAAACAGACCTGGCAGAACTGGAAAAACAGCTGGAACAACTGGATTTAAAGTTTAAGGATAGATTGATTATCAAGTCCATCAATCCCTACCTGGATACAAATTTAAATAAACATACCCAGCAGGAAATTGTAAAAAAAATACGCAGCCTGTTAAATGGATTAGTAGGCAAGGAGATAAGTGAAGTAGATCCTCTATTATTGCATAATATCATCAATGAAGCCATTATAATGGTAGAAAAACGCAGTTACCGTTTATCCCTATCCTATCTGGTCATCAGCGATAAATTAGACTTATACCTTAAGGTAAAGGACGAGCAGAAGGATAGTAATGAAGAATAATAATTATTTTTATTTATTTGCTTTATTTTTACTTTCAATAGTGTTATAATTAGGAAAGTAAATGCTTTAACAGGAGGTGTAGTTGTGAAAGAACAGGTAGTTGAAATACTGGATAAAGTGAGACCAGCTCTGCAGGCTGACGGCGGTGACGTTGAACTGGTTGAAGTTACCGATGATGGTATAGTAAAGGTTAGATTGGTTGGTGCCTGTGTCGGTTGTCCCATGTCAACACTTACCTTAAAAAATGGTATTGAAAGAAC
>JAAYRT010000067.1 GCA_012518635.1 Halanaerobiaceae bacterium
AAACCCAATCCTCCAGGAGTCAAGGGTAACATACCAGCCAGATAGGCCAGTATACTGGCTGATGATAAGGTGTGAAAGGGGATATTGACACCTATAGCCAGGGCCAGTATATACATCTTTAAAAGATAACTGGACCAGATAATGGCCGAAAGAAGGAATAAGAGAAAGGCCTCCCGTTTACTGGTAAAAAGCATCCGGAATACATGGCCCGCATTGGCCAGAAATGATTTTACCCTTGACGGTTTACTGTTATTAATGTTATTTCCCTTCCGCCCCAAATTCAGCATGGCCACAATAGCTATAAGTATGATAAATGTTAAAAAAAGCAGGACAATGAAAATCCATCTACCCAGAGAACTTTTATAAAAATAGCTCCACTGCCCGACTAAGGCCATTATGCACATGAGTATGAAAGGGACCATGGTTGTAACTTTATCCAGGCCAATAAGCCCGGTTACACTGGCATAATCTATATCCAGTAATCTCCGCGTCAAATATAGGCGGCCCCCCTCTCCTCCCATCTTTGCACCGGGTGTAATATTATCAAAATACATTGTTGATATATGAATATTAAATATAAGACCCATTTTATTACGCTGACCAATACCTGCCAGCATCAAATACCATTTAAAAGCCCCCAGTACTAATGTGATTATATGTAACAAAAGTACTGACAGGATGACATGTACAGGCATTAAATTAATCACAGCTATGATTTCCCTTATATTGAACTTATAAAAAAACAGGATAACACATATGAGTATCAGGAATAATGACAGGAGTGTTTTCCTATCTCTTTTCATTCTCTTCATCTCCCCGGCCAGCTTTAGTTAGTTCTTTGCACAACCTTCCTGGAATAGCTCAGGCTTTTATATATAGATTGGAATAAGTGAAGGTAGACATGCCCTGGTATATCCGGGAAACCGGCACCCATTTATCTGGTATGGGATCATACTGGGAGGCATAGCGCTCGCTGGGTTCCCTGACGATTATCTTCAACCCCTGCTGGCCCTGGTCCATCAAATAATCCATAACCTCTTCCTTCGGTTCCACCTGCAGGGCAATAAAGGCCGCTGCGATATCTTCCAGTGAATAATCATTACCGCCAGTGTACATTACTCTTACCCTGTCAGAATACCCCATCCTCTGTACCCACCCTTCAGCACATTTTACAGCGACAGGATCTATATCCAGGGCTGTGACATAAAAATCTCCCATCCCGGCCAGGTACAGGGCAGTATATGGTACAGAACCTGCACCTATCTGCAATACCTGTGCTCCAGGCTCTACGTCTGCCAGTTCTATTTCCCTCTGTACGATATGTTGATATGGATACATATAAATACGGGACAGGGGCAGGATTTTAGAAGCAAGAACTTCAAATTTTCGTACCGTTTTAGCAATTGCACGATTCACTGTACATCCCTCATTTTCTCGAGCAATTTTTCACAATTGATAATGATTCTCAATAAACCCTAAAAATAAAAAAAGAACCGGTTCTTTATTCAATTTGTTTTAAATGAAAATGACTTTCATTTCCATTAATCATAATAGCACTTTTTTTCCATTCTGTCAATTAAAAAAAGCAGACTAAAAATCTGCTTTTTCACGTAGATGTTTTCTGTTTCTTTATAATTATCAGCTTCTCTGACAGGGCATTCCTCTGCTCCGGAGTCCAGTCCTCATGGAATATTGTACAACCCTGTCCTGCCTGCTCCAGCTCAAATTTGCTCCAGATTCCCCTTTTTGCAGGATAACTGATAAAGGAAAGCTCAGCATTAAATATGGGATGCTTACAGGTAATGGTATGGGACCAGAGGGCAATCTGCTGGCCTTTTTTATTCACCCTATAACCATAACGCTGGTCTCCATATAAGGGATACCCTATGGCGGCCAGTTGCACCCGGATCTGGTGAGGCCTTCCGGTGTGGAGGTTAACTTTAAGGAGGCTATAGCCATCAGAGTAGTCTAACACCTCATAATCCAGCACAGCCTTTTGGGCCCCTTCTGTACCTTTATCGACAACAGATACTGTATTTGTCTTCCTGTTCTTCAGGAGATAGTTTTCCAATATATCTTTCTTTTTCTCCGGGACACCATGGACTACAGCCAGGTAGCCCTTTTTAAATTCCCTCTCCCTGATCTGGGCGGAAAGCCGGGAGGCAGATTTGGATGTTTTGGCAAAAACCATGACTCCCCCGACAGGCCTGTCCAGGCGGTGGAGCAGACCTAAATAAACATTGCCCGGTTTATTATCCCGGGTTTTTATTTTTTCCTTTAATATAGAAAGCATATCCTTATCCCCGCTATTATCTCCCTGGGACAGGATATTGGGTGGTTTTATTACTGCCAGCAAATGATTATCTTCAAAAATAACGGGTATCTCCACAATTAATCCTCCTCATAACACAATGACACAGGGGGACGGTTCTCCTGTGCTATAGTAAAACAACCCCTCGCATTGGCCCTATTATATCGTATTACAGGTAGATAACACAAGGGTACGACACAAGAGGGATAACGACACAGGGGAACGGTTCTCTTTATGCTAAAATGCTATTGTGTAACTTGAACAGTATCATGTTAACCTTGATAAAAAAATTACACAGAAGGATTGCCCCCCTGTGTCATTATACTATTAATATAATCTATGGCTTCCTTCAATTGCTTTTCCTCATCTTCAATAATTATATCCGGAATAATACCCCCTTCCGGTATCTGGCTCCCTTCAGGACCAACCATAATATCACTTATAAACCTATAGCCACTGCCATCCTTAAATCTACTTATTGACCACACTACACCTTTACCTCTTGTCGGAGTACCTATTACATATACATTATCCAGATGATTCTTTAAAATCAATATGAACAATTCTGAGACACTTGCAGTATTTTCATTTGTTAAGATAACAACATTAAAAAAATCAAACTCTTTTTCACCTTTAGAATAGTATTCCTCTATTACCTTTCCATTCTTTTTTATATGTGCATATACAAATTCATTTTCCGTTAAGAACAAATTACTTATTTCCTTTAAACTATCAAAGTGTCCACCAGTATTGTCTCTGAGGTCTATAATAATGTTTTCATGGTTTTTCATTTCTGGTATATATTTCTGCAAATTTTTAAATGACTCTTTTTTATGAAATTTTGTTATGTGAATATAATAAATATTTTCATTTATAGACTCTCCATATATTTTACCAGCCTCCTGTATTCCTGATTCCTGATATGCGGACATTTCTTCTTCTGAAACAAAGGCATTATATATCCGTAAATTCTCTGCTTCTTTTTTATTTATTTCCTCCATTATAAGGCTAATTAGAAAACTATCGAAATCTTTTTCTATATCACCTGTATAGTTTTCTTTTAGCTCTTCTTTGAAAACCTTCCTAAGGAGGGCAGGGTCATGTTCCTTTAAAAAACTTTTCTTAAAATGCCACATTCCACTACTCCATATATCTGTTGCTCTTATTAGAATAAGACTAATAAGAAATCCAATCATTACAGTTGCAATCGTTTTTATAATCTTCATAAGAGCCCTCCGTTTAATTCACAGCGTTCTGTTAAGTTAAATGAAAATTGAAAGCCTCGGACTCCTTAAGGTATAATAGTTTTACCCAAACAACCTATTACTCCAAAAGGAGGCCGAGGCCTATGACTATTATACCAAAAATTAAGTGTCCGCGCTGCAATTCTTTTGAACTTTATAAATATGGCAAAGATATTCATGGCTATCAAAAATATCAATGTAAAGT
>JAAYRT010000068.1 GCA_012518635.1 Halanaerobiaceae bacterium
GATGGCATCCTTTCTCCTATGAAGCCATGGAGGACAGTCCCACCGGTATACCTGGCCTGTAATTCGTCCTGTAATTCCAGTGCTGTGAAGATATCATCGGTGTAGCCGACTGGAAGATGGGTAGAATTAGTATAGTAAGGATGGGCTCCCTCTTTTCTTACCCTTTCTTCATTGGCCACAATTATATCTTTGAACTTTTCCTTATCCAGTCTGGCAAAGCGGTAGGAGGTACCTTCAGCAGGAGTAGCCTCCAGATTATAGAGATTATCGGTTTCTTCCTGGAACTCAATCATTTTGTCTCTCATGAAATCAAGTACTTCCAGGGCAAAATTCAAACCTTCTTCAGTACCAATATCCTTACCCATGAAATTTAACAGGGATTCATTCATACCATTGATACCGATTGTATTGAAGTGGTTTTGCCAGTATTTATTGAATCTCTTTTTAACATCCCTCAGATAGAATTTTGAATAGGGATAGAGACCGTCTTCAGTAAAACGTTCCAGTACTTTCCGCTTAATCTCCAGGCTGTTTTTTGCTGCTTCCATTAGTCTTTCCAGCCTATCGAAGTACTCCTCCTTTGTTCTGGACAAATAACCAATCCGGGGCAGATTGATGGTCACAACACCTATACTGCCTGTCATGGGATTGGCACCAAAGAGCCCGCCGCCTCGTTTTCTTAATTCCCTGTTATCCAGCCTAAGGCGGCAACACATAGATCTGGCATCATCTGGATCCATATCAGAGTTTATAAAATTAGAGAAATAGGGGATCCCGTATTTAGCAGTCATTTCCCAGATAGGATCATAAATAGGGTTTTCCCAGTCAAAATCCCTGGTAATATTATAGGTAGGAATGGGGAAAGAAAAGACCCTGCCCTTGGCATCACCTTCCATCATAATCTCGGCAAAAGCCCGGTTTATCATGTCCATTTCTTTTTGGAATTCTCCATAGGTTTTATCCATTGCCTTGCCGCCAATTATAGCAGGTTGTTGGGCGATGGAAGGAGAAGGGACCAGATCCATGGTAATATTGGTAAAGGGTGTCTGAAACCCGACCCGGGTTGGTACATTCATGTTATAAATAAATTCCTGCATGGCCTGTTTTACATCACTATAGGATAATTGATCATAATAGACAAATGGTGCCAGGTAAGTATCGAAGTTAGCAAAGGCCTGGGCGCCGGCTGCCTCTCCCTGTAGTGTGTAAAAGAAATTGACTATCTGTCCCAGGGCTGTCCGGAAATGCCTGGGGGGTTTACTTTCCACCTTTGTGCTTACTCCGCCGAAACCGGTCAGCAGTAAATCATGTAAGTCCCAGCCACAGCAATATACAGAAAGTGCGTTTAAATCATGGATATGTAAATCACCAGAAATATGGAGTTCCCTGATCTCGCGGGGATAAACCTCCTGTAACCAGTACTGGCTGGTAATTTCAGAGGAAATATGATTATTTAAACCCTGTAGGGAAAAACTCATATTACTATTTTCATTGACTTTCCAGTCACTACGGTCCAGGTAGCTGTCAATTATACTCAAGGCTTCACTCAAAACTTTTTTGGTATCTCTGAACCTGGCCCTCTGTTCCCGGTAAAGGATATAGGCTTTGGCAATATCAGAAAAACCTTTTTCGATCAAGATTTTTTCTACCAGATCCTGAATTTGTTCAACATGAGGAATACCGCCTTCTTTAAAAAAGATATTTAGGTAGGATAAGACAGCTTTTGTCACCTCATCTGCAATGCTTTCATCATTGATATTTACTGCTTTGCTGGCTTTATAAACAGCATTTTTTATTTTTGTTTCATTAAAAGGCACCCTCCGCCCGTCTCTTTTTTTAATGTACCTGATCATAATAATCCCCCTTGAATTTTTGTTTACAGGACAATATATTAAAATAGAATATTTCTATTGTCAACAAATCCTTTGCCAGGTGGTTTTGGCAAAATTGGACATAAAATTAGCGGAACAACTATATATAGTATTATTCCGCTAACAAAAAATACTAGATATAGTATTCTTCATCATAACAAAAAATCCTGCAAAAAAATTAATTTATTTAAAATACATTTTCTGTCTGGATTTAATTAAAGGGGAGGAAATAAGAGGAAAGCCGAAGGAGTATAAGATAAGTACAGAAGTGCTTGTAAATGCAAAAAAAATTGACCTCTACCCTTGACAGGGAAAAATATAAATGTTATTATATATATCGTCAACAGAGAGGAGAGCCATTAGCTCAGTCGGTAGAGCACCTGACTTTTAATCAGGGTGTCGGAGGTTCGATTCCTCCATGGCTCACCAATACCGCGGGGTGGAGCAGTCCGGTAGCTCGTCAGGCTCATAACCTGAAGGTCAGTGGTTCAAATCCACTCCCCGCAACCAATCATGTGGTGAGATAGCTCAGTCGGTAGAGCAGTGGACTGAAAATCCACGTGTCGACAGTTCGATTCTGTCTCTCACCACCATTTTTTTATTAGATAAATCTTATATGCTATATTAAAAAAGCCTCTTGAGGCTTTTTTGTTTTATATATTTTCTTTTGATAGATCAGGCAATTTATTTATTGCCTGTACTTTTTCTTCTATATCTGTATGTGTATAGATCTGTGTTGTCGCTATATTGCTGTGACCAAGTAAATCCTGTACTATCTTTAAATCTTTAGTTTGATAGTATAATAATGAAGCAAAAGTATGCCGCAATTTATGGGGTGTTATTTTACTGGCATTTTTGATGCCAGCTAATTTAGCATATTTTTTTACCATTAATTGTACTGTCCTGACATTTATCCTGCGGCCATGTCTGGAAATAAACAGGGCATTCTGGTCTTCCTTATTTTTGATTTTGATGATTTCCCTTTCCTTGAGGTATTCTTTGATAGTTTCCAGAATATCATCATGTAGCGGGATGGTCCTTTCTTTATTTCCTTTCCCAAAAAACTTAATGGACCTATTGTTAAAATCAATATTTTTCATATCCAGGTTTACTAATTCAGAGACCCGCAGCCCGGTATAGAGGAATAATTTGACAATGGCCAGGTCCCTGGTTTTATTGATACTATTGTCATTGATTATTGCCTCTATATATCTACGGGCTTCATTTAATTTCATATAAATTGGTTCAGCCCGGATCTCTGTTTTACTGGCCTCTATAAGCTGGGCAGGATTATCTTTTATAATTTCGTTTTTTTGCAAATACTTAAAGAAAGAACGGATAGAATATAACTTCCTGTTTCTGGTGACAGGGCTGTTTTCATCAACCAGGATGGAATCAGCCAGGAAGTCAGTTATCTCATACCTGCTGATATTTTTGACATCAAAGTCTTCCTGAAACCCGCAATTTTCTATCAGATAACGCTGAAATAATTGCAGGTCAATGGTATATTCTCTTATAGTTAATGGTGAATAACCTTTTTCTACTGCCAGGTATTTTCGAAAACTATTTACAGCCTTATCATATATCATCTCTTATAACCTCCTGAAAGGATGAATAAGTATAGCTTTACCTATGTAAAATTATAACATAGACATAAAAAAAGTGCATATCTGAATATATTAGTTTTCCCCTTAATTAATTGCATTTTATTAGATGTTTTAATATAATAGAATTAAATATTAATTACAATACTGGAGGTCAAAAATGAAAGAACTGGTCCTGTATTATTTTCCTCAATGTCCCTATTGTAAAAAAGTGTTGAATTTCATAGAAAAAAATAAGCTTACCAGTAGATTTATACTAAAAAATATCCGTCAAGATGCACAGGCCAGGGAAGAATTAATAAGTGTAGGGGGCAAAGAACAGGTTCCCTGTTTATTTATAGACGGAGAACCTCTTTATGAATCTGCTGATATAATAAAATGGATTGAAAAAGAATTGCTTTAGTAATTGTCTAATCCTAATAGAATATATAAGGAAGGTAATTTTATGGAAGAGCTAAATATCATCAGTTTTATACATAATAATGGTTTATTTTTTTCTCTTTATAACTATATTATCATATTTTTATTTATAAGCACCCTGGGGGTCCTTTTCTATCTTAACAATTATTTTTACAGGATGAACCGGGATATAAAAGAGGATATGGAAGAAAAACTTCCTTTTGCCAGGGACCTGCTGGAAAGATATGAGTTATTATTGCTAAGACAACAGGATATAGTAAATACAGCCAGTTTCATTGACAATTATTATCTGGAGAAGAAGAAACTGCTTATTACCATTATTAATATTATGGAAAATAGTGATAAAGTCTTTATATTACTGGGCTTTTTTGGTGGTTTTATCATAGTTCTGAACGAATTGATCAGTTTTGATTTTGAACTGATCACCAGTTTTCAGGAACTATATAATCAGTTGGGTAATATACTTTACAATCTCAAGCCAGCTTTATTTATACTGCTTTTAGGCCTTATTGCTGCTACTTTTATCAAAATCATTTTAAAGAGTATCAATTTGAAAGAAAGGTTTAATTCCATCAAAAAAAGATTAGAGAATCACCTGGAAAATAATATAAAATATAAATACAACCGGGAATTAAAAGAGCTGGAGTTATTGACGGAATTAATAAAGATAGTAGATAAAGGGTTTTTGCGGCTGGAAAAGGCTGTCTTTGAACTTGCCGAAATAAATGCCATAAAAATGCAGGCATATGAATATGCCCGCACACAGGATTATACTCAAGTAGCTGCAACAAAGGAAGAAGACTCTTAGGATATTTACTTTATCAGATGGGCGACAGTTTCTACATGTCTGGTATAGGGAAACATGTCAACACATTGTATATCAGTTATTCTGTAATTTGCTTCTTCAAGTATTTTTAAATCCCTGACCAGCGAAAGGGGATTACAGGAAATGTAAAGGATTTCACTGGAACCCAGTTTAATAATTTTGTCCAGAGCTTTAGGATGAATACCAGGTCTTGGTGGGTCAACGACTATCAGGTCTGGTTTTTCTTTTAGCTCATCGATTTTTTCCAGTACATCACCGGCAATGAAATTACAATTTCCAAGATTATTGAGCCTGGCATTTTCCCTGGCTATCTCTACGGCCTCTTCGTTGATTTCAATACCATAGGTTTCTTTTGCTTTTTTGGCCAGTATCTGGGTGATAGTGCCGGTACCACAGTAAAGATCATAGATTGTTTTATCTTCCGGATTAGCGATAAATTTAAAAGCAGTTTGATAAAGTTTTTCAGCTCCAGAAGTGTTGGGCTGGAAAAAGGAAAAGGGAGTTACCATGAAACTCAAACCAAGGATTTCTTCCATTATATATTCCTGGCCATAATGAACTATCAATTTGTCACATTTTATCGTATCAGAATAATCATCATTTATGGTCTGGAGGAAGCTGACCAGTGTCCCCTGTAGTTGCAGGCCCTTTAATATTTCAGTAAGTCCTGTAAAGTCATGTTCATCCTGGGATGTAGTAACCAGATTGACCATGATTTCTCCACTTTTTAATCCTTTACGGACTACCAGGTGCCGCAGGTAGCCCTGGCGTTGAATTATATGATATCTTTTATAATCATGGTTTCTGAAATAATTCAATACTGTGCTGAGGATAAGCCTGAAATCATTATCTACCAGTTGGCACTGCTCAACGGTGATTACATCAAAACGCCTGCCCCTGGGGTGCATTCCTAATTGGAGGAC
This sequence comes from Halanaerobiaceae bacterium, assembly GCA_012518635.1. Taxonomy (GTDB): domain Bacteria; phylum Bacillota; class Halanaerobiia; order Halanaerobiales; family DTU029; genus DTU029. The sequence goes on from JAAYRT010000068.1 coordinate 5,645, forward strand.
ACCGTCTCTTTCCAGATCTCCGAAGCTGAATTCCATCTTATTTCTATATTCTTTTTCCAGTGGACTGGGAACTATTCCGTGGAATTGATAATCTCCATTCAGGTTGTCATCAATTAATTCCTTGACCTGTTTTTCCTTTATTTCAAGCTGTTTTTCATAAAGGATTCCCTGATAACTACAACCGCCACATTCGTTGGCATGGATACATTTAGGCTGGTCTTCCAGAGGAGAGTTTTCAAGAATCTCCAGTAATCTGGCTTCAAAATATCCCGTTTTCTTTTTGTTAATAATTAACTCTACCTTTTGGCCAGGAATAGTATTTTTAATTCTGATCTCCTGATCCCCTATCCTGGCTATACCAATATTGGGAAAGAGAACCTTTTCGATTGTTATGGCCAGTTTTGTTCCTTTTTTTATCTGCATATTTTTATCACATCACTTTCCAGGTGTCTTTTTCTTTTATTGTAAATATTCCTTATAGTATATGTCAAGTTTTCCAGGATTTTTGTCCCCTCTCTAATTGAACTATTGATAAATATGTATTAAAATAAAATATAGTATTGAAGAAAGAAAGATGGTGATGAAATGCAGGATTATCTTATCAGGGCACTGACTACAAATAAAGAAATAAGGGCATTAGCAGTCCGTTCTACCGCATTGGTAGAGGAAGCCAGGAAATCACATAATACTTCTCCTGTTGCTACAGCAGCCTTAGGGCGGGCACTAAGTGGTGCTCTCCTGATGGGTTCAATGATTAAGGGAGGAGATGAGATAAAGCTTATTTTTGAAGGAGACGGTCCTCTGGGAAGGATAATAGCAGAGGCGAACCAGCATGGAGAAGTCAGGGGTTATGTAAATAATCCCCAGCCTCCTTTGCAATTAAATATGGAAGGTAAACTGGATGTAGCTGCTGCCATAGGACATGGGCAATTGAGGGTTGTTAAATCAAAACTTTTAAAAAGCTCCTATGAAAGCTCTGTACCTTTAGTAAGTGGTGAGATTGCTGAAGATCTTACCTATTATTATGCCCAATCTGAGCAGACACCTTCTGCTGTAGGACTGGGTGTCCTGGTGAATAAAGACCTCAGCGTAAAAGCAGCAGGTGGTTTTATCATTCAATTATTACCTGGTGCAAAGGAAGAAACTATAAATACACTGGAAGCGAATCTAAAAGAGATTAGTTCAGTAAGTAGATTTGTCGAAGAGGGAAAAACCCCTGAAGAGATATTGGACATTCTTCTGGCTGGATTTGATTTCAGGATTATGGAAAGAAAAGAGGTGGAATACAAATGTAAGTGTGACCGGGAGAGGATTGCAGTTTTATTATCAAGTTTTGATAAAAAAGAAATTGAAGAGATAATTGAAAAAGAAGGAAAAGTTGAGGTCAGGTGTCATTTCTGCAACCAGATTTATGAGTTTTCTCTTGCTGATATCAATAAACTGGAATTTGATTAAGGGGAGGGTAGGCTTTGGAGAGGACAAGGATCTATTTAACGGAGAGTATCTCGGGCAAAGAAAGGCATAGACCCAGACGCCAGGATGATGATTATAGCATCCTGGCTGCTGTTATAACAGTTATCGGTTATCTTATTATTGTTTCTGGTTTTTTCATAGGCGGATATATCTTCTTTGCTTCAGCCGGAGTAGATCTGTTTATGGTATTTATATTGATCTTAAGCACTACAGTACTGGGAATCCTGATTATCGGTTTTGCCAGGATAATACAACTTTTGACAGAAATAAATAATAATTTAAAAAATTAAAAGAAATAAACTTGTTTAAAGATTGAGATTTTTTTTATTTAAGATATAATAATATATTACATAAGGAAAGATATATCTACAGACTATAAGGCGAGGAGGAAGACTGTGTATATATTAAAGAGGATCTGGAAATATACTCAAAAGTATAAGTGGTTTTTTGTTTTTGCACTGATTTTTTCTACATTGAATGTTGTAATAGCTTTGGTTCCAGGTAAAATAACCCAGGTGCTGATTGATGATGTAATCAGAGGAGATAATATTTCTTTGTTGCCAATGTTATTACTTGGCTTTTTTCTTGCAGCAAGTATTCGTTCCCTTTCTATTATGGGAGAAAGATATTTTATTGAATATTTTTCCCAGGGAGTTGTCAATGACTTAAAACAGTCACTCTATGACCATTTACAGAGACAAACCTTTAATTTTTATAACCAGAATAAAACAGGGGAACTGATGTCCAGAATGACAGGGGATATGGAGGCCATTCGCCAGTTAACCTGTGATGGCATCCTGAATTTTACCAAGATGTTTTTTTACCTGTTTTTTACCTTTATTGTATTATCTAAGATAAGTCTTAAACTATTCATTTTTACGATGCTTGCCAGCCCTTTTGTGGCCTTTTTTGCATTGCGTTTTTCTAAAAAAATCAAGCCTGCAGCCAGGAGAGTAAGGGAGCAGTTTTCCCGTCTAAATAGTACAGTCCAGGAAAATATTATAGGTGTACGTATAGTTAAATCATTTCATAGAGAAGAATTTGAGATGGAAAAGTTCAACAGGGAAAATGAGGAGTTTTTTAGGCGGAATTTTGCTTCTGCCAGTATCTGGGCCAAATATTTCCCCTTACTGGAATTCTTCAGTGGCCTGAGTACATTTTTTCTCCTGCTTTTTGGTGGTATGATGGTCATCAATGGGGAGATACAATTAGGTGAATGGGTCCAGTTTAATAGCTATCTATGGATGTTACTAATGCCCATGCTTATGTTGGGCGGTATGGTAGATTTAATTAACAGAACCATAGTATCAGGTGAAAGGATTTTCAGTATCCTGGATAGGGAGCCGGAAATCAAAAACCCGGAAAACCCGGTAGTTTTAAAGGAGATTAAGGGAGAAGTAGAGTTTCGTAATGTTTCATTAAGGTTTGGTAGTGAGGTAGTATTAGAAGATATATCTTTACATGCTAAACCAGGTGATACTATAGCTATTATGGGTGCTACTGGCAGTGGAAAGACATCACTGATTAACCTGATTGCCCGTTATTATGATCCTACTGAAGGACAGGTCCTGATTGATAATATTAATGTCAGGGAATTAGATCTGAAAGTATTGAGGGAGAATGTTGCCCCGGTCATGCAGGATGTCTTTTTATTTTCAGAGACCATCAGGGAAAATATTGTTTATGGAGTCGATTCTGCTTCCATGGATGAAATAAGAGAGGCAGCAAGGATAGCGGGAGCACAGGAGTTTATAGAGAAAATGGAAGAAGGGTATGAAACAGTAGTAGGAGAGATGGGTGTCGGCCTTTCTGGAGGACAGAAACAGAGGGTTTCCATCGCCAGGGCTTTGATTAAAAAGGCACCTATTTTAATACTGGATGATGCCACTTCAGCAGTTGATATGGAAACAGAGCAGTTGATTCAGGAATCCCTGGAAAAAATACAGAAAAAATGTACTACCTTTATAATTGCTCACCGGATTTCCTCTGTAAGACATGCTGATGAAATCATTATCCTGAATAATGGCAGGATTCTTGAAAGGGGAACCCATGAAGAACTGCTGGCCAGAAAAGGCCAATACTACAAGATATTCAAGGCACAATACAGAGACTTATTGGAAGATAATATCATAAAGGAAAAGCAGGTGATGTCCTGATGTCAGCAAGGAACAGGTATTTTGAAGATGAACGTTTAGAAACGGTAGATCCGCGGACATTAAGACGTTTGATGGGTTATCTAAAGCCCTATAAATTACAGGTTATCCTGGCCCTGTTCTTAATGGCAGTGGCCAGACTGGCAGATCTCCTTAATCCTATTCTGATCATGATTGCCATCGATAAATATATTGCAAATGGTAATCTGAAGGGGTTAATAAATGTTGCCCTGGTCTATCTGCTTTTACTGGCTATAAGCAATATTGCTATCAGGTTCAGGGTACTGGTTACCAATAAAACTGGACACAATATGATTAAAAATATACGTAAAGAAGTCTTTAGCCATATTCAAAAATTGTCTTTTAATTTCTTTGATTCCCTGCCAGCAGGAAAAATTATTACAAGGGTAATAAATAATGTTAATACTCTCCAGGATTTACTGCAGAATGGGGTAATCAATGTTGTAATTGATATCCTGACCCTTTTTATCATACTTATTATAATGTTGCGGATACATTTCCGCCTGACTCTGGTTGCTTTATCAGTATCGCCAATACTGATAACAGTGGTTTTCCTCTTGAAGAATAAAATTAGACTGGCCTGGCGGGATGTACAGAGAAAGGGTTCCAATTTAAATGCCTATGTCCATGAAAGTATTACAGGGATGAAGGTAACCCAGGCCTTTGTGAGAGAGGAAAAGAATAGCGGGATTTTCAGGGAGTTAGTAGATTTATATAAAAGTACCTGGATGAAGGCTGTCATGTTATCCCATTCAGTTTTTCCTACAGTCCTCGTAGTTAATTCAATTAGCGGTATACTGGTTTATTATGTGGGGATGAAATATCTGGCAACTGGACTGGTCAGTGTAGGTACACTGATTGCCCTGGGTAATTATGTCTGGCGTTTCTGGCAGCCGATTATTAATTTAAGCAACTTCTATAATCAGATAATGGTGGCCAGTTCTGCTGCAGAAAGGGTTTTTCAGGTACTGGATACTGAGCCGGCCATTGTTGATAAACCCGCAGCAATTGATTTACCTGAGGTAAAAGGAAGGGTTGATTTTAAGAATGTAAACTTCAGTTATGAAGAAGGTGTTCCAATCCTTAAAAACATGTCTTTCACCGTTGAGCCTGGTGAAACTATAGCCCTTGTAGGTGCAACCGGTGCCGGGAAGAGTACAATTATTAACCTGCTAACCAGGTTTTATGATATTGACAGCGGCCAGATAATGATCGATGGTATTGATATCCGTGATGTTACAATAGAATCCTTAAGAAGACAGGTCGGAGTAATGATGCAGGACAGCTTTATTTTCTCCGGAACAGTATTGGATAATATCCGTTACGGAAAATTGGATGCTACTGATGAAGAGATAATTGAAGCAGCTAAAACAATTTATGCTGATCAATTTATCAGGGAAATGGAGAATGGCTATAACACAGAGCTAAATGAAGGCGGTTCACGTTTATCCACCGGCCAGAGACAATTAATCTCTTTTGCCCGGATTCTCCTTTATAATCCGAAAATATTGATTCTGGATGAGGCTACTTCCAGTATAGATACCCAGACAGAAATTCTAATACAGAAGGCAACTGATGTAGTACTTAAAGGCAGGACTTCCTTTGTAATAGCTCACCGCCTTTCAACTATCAGGAATGCAGACAGGATTTTTGTAATTGATGATGGAGAAATTATTGAAGCAGGTAATCACCAGGAATTAATCAATAAGAGGGGAACCTATTATCAGCTCTATCAAGCTCAATACAGTAAAGTTGTATAATTTGGAGGAGGATTCAGATGAAATATAGAACATTTGGTAATACTGGTTTAAAAGTTTCAGTACTAGGTTTTGGAGCTATGAGATTGCCTACTATAGATGGAGAAACAGGCCGTATTAATGAGGAAGAGGCTATTAAGATGATTCGTTTTGCCATAGACAGGGGCGTAAATTATATTGATACTGCCTGGCCCTATCATGATGGAAATAGTGAAGTTCTGGTAGGTAAGGCTTTAAAGGATGGTTACCGGGAAAAGGCCATGGTTGCCACTAAGCTGCCTGTCTGGTCTGTGGAAAAGATAGAAGATGCAGATGAAATCCTGGATAAACAATTGGAGAAATTGGATCTTGAGTATATTGACTTTTATTTGCTACATGCCTTAAATAAAAATTCCTGGGCAAAAATGAAAAAACTGAATATACTGGAGTGGCTGGAAAAGGCACGTGAAGAAGGGAAAATAAAACACATTGGTTTTTCCTTCCATGATGAATACAGGGTCTTTAAAGAAATTGTAGATGCCTATAGCTGGGATTTTTGCCAGATACAATATAATTATCTGGATACAGAATACCAGGCAGGCAAGAAAGGTTTACAGTATGCCCATGATAAAGGTCTGGCTGTTGTGATTATGGAACCATTAAGGGGAGGATTATTGGCAGGAGAGGCACCTGCTGAGGTAAAAAGGATAATGAAGGAAAATAATATCAACAACAGCATGGCTGATCTGGCCTTGCAGTGGTTATGGAATCAGAAGGAGATTTCTGTCGTTCTGAGTGGTATGAGCACAATGGAACAGGTCAAAGAGAATATATTAAGTGCTACCTTTTCTGCTGTTAACAGCCTTACCCTGGATGAGATTGATATAATTGAAGAAATAGCCGAAAAAATGAGGGGACCCGTTTCCTGTACCAGATGTGCTTATTGTATGCCCTGTCCCAATGGAGTAAATATCCCTGAAAACTTCTATCTATATAATACTGCTAAATTATTTGATAACTTTGAGGATAATCAGAAAAGATACCATGAAATGGAGGAGGACAACAGGGCTGTAAACTGCATAAAATGTGCCCAATGTGAAGAACTCTGTCCACAGAATTTACCGATTATGAACCTGTTGGAAGAGGTGGCGGCCTATTTTAATGGCTAAGTTAATTTTATTATAGAAGGGAAGGGAAGAGGTGGAAAACCTGAATAATAATTTTGAAGGTTATTATGACCTGCTCTTGAAAAATATCAGCAGGGGAGCCTTTTTAACAGTTGCTAATGAAGACCGGATAAATACTATGACCATTGGCTGGGGGAGCCTTGGTCATCTATGGGGAAAACCTATTTTAATGGTAATGGTGCGGAAATCCCGTTTTACCTACCAGCTTATAGAAAAAAGCAATGAGTTTACTGTGAGTTTGCCTGGGGAAAACCAATTGAAAAAAGAATTAAGCTACTGTGGCCGTAATTCAGGCCGGGAAGTCAATAAATTTGAGGTATGTGGTTTAACACCATTAGAAGGAAAAACAATTAAAACACCTATTATCGGAGAAGCACTGCTGCATTTTGAATGTAAAGTTGTTTATAAGCAGGAGATGGACAGCAGGGAGTTGAATAATAAATACATGGATAGATGGTATTCTGATGATGATTATCATACTATGTATTATGGTGAAATCTTAACTGCCTATATGAAAAAATAAAATATTTATTTAGATAGAGAGACAGATGAGTTGAGTATAAGGTCAGGAAGATAGAGTTGAGGGGAAAAGAATAAAAAAAATTTTACCCTACTCTTCTGAGTAGGGTTTATTATTATAATTTAAAATTATTTTTTTTAGGAGAAGGGAGAAGTGATAATATGAAAGCTGAAGCGAGAGCCAGTGAGGGTTTTTTTGGGGAGTTTGGGGGCCGGTATGTCCCGGAAGAATTGAATGATGTCCTTGATGATGTAAGAAAAGCTTATGACAAATATAGGGAGGATCCGGATTTCCAGAGAGAATTGGACTATTACTTAAAAGAATATGTAGGCCGGCCGGTTCCCTTATATTTTGCAGAAAATCTTAGCAAAGAACTTAATGGAGCCAGGATTTATCTGAAAAGGGAGGATTTAAACCATACTGGTGCCCATAAAATAAACAACTGTATAGGACAGGCCCTGCTGGCAAAAAGGATGGGAAAAAGCCGGATTATTGCTGAAACCGGTGCCGGACAACATGGAGTAGCAACTGCTACTGCCTGTGCTCTCCTGGATATGGAATGTATAGTTTATATGGGAGAAGTTGATACCAGGAGGCAATACCTGAATGTATTCAGGATGGAGTTGTTGGGAGCTAAGGTCAAAGCAGTATCTACCGGGACAGCAACCCTAAAGGATGCAGTAGATGAGGCTTTAACAGACCTGGTGGAAAACCGGGAAGATACATTTTACATGTTAGGCTCAGCAGTTGGCCCAGATCCATATCCGGTCATGGTAAGGGATTTTCAATCAGTTATAGGCAGGGAAGCCAGGGAACAGATATTGGATAAGGAAGGCAGGTTGCCTGATTATCTCGTTGCCTGTGTAGGGGGAGGCAGTAATTCCATCGGTCTTTTTTACCCTTTTCTGGAAGATAAGGGTGTAAATATAATCGGTGTAGAACCAGGAGGCAAGGGTGCAAAACCTGGTGAAAATGCAGCATCTTTGACCTATGGTGAGCCTGGTGTCATCCATGGCTTTAAGTGTTATATGCTGAAAGATGAAAGGGGAGAGGTCGCTCCAACCCATTCTATAGCTGCCGGTCTGGATTATCCAGGAGTTGGCCCGGAACATAGCTATTTAAAGGAATCCGGCAGGGCTCACTATATGACAATTAATGATGAGGAAGCCCTGGAGGCTTTCCATATGTTATCAAGGGTAGAAGGGATTATACCGGCATTAGAAAGTGCCCATGCTATAGCCTATGCTATCAAACTGGCTCCTCAGTTGGATAAGGACCAGATTATCATTGTGAATTTATCCGGAAGAGGAGATAAAGATGTCACACAGGTAGCAGAATTAATGGGTAAAATGAAGTAAAAAAAGCAATAAAAAAGAGCTGTTGTATAAACAGCTCTTTTTTTACTTTAACTATGAAAAGATCTAGAAACTGATTAAGAGACCGCCCCTGTCAGCATAAGCAGCAATGGTTGGTCCCATTTCAGTAATTATGACATCCTTAAAGGGAAATAACTGCTGGGCTTTTTCCTTTAGATGCATGGCTTTTTCAAGACAATCATAATGGGCAATACCCAGGATTTTTTCTTCCAGTTTGCTGCCATGATTTTCAATTAGACTCAATAATCTATTCAGGGAATTCTTTGCTCCTCTTACTTTATCATAAAGTACTATCTCTCCCTCGTCTGATTTGCCCATAATCAGTTTTATATTGAGGGTTGAAATAAGCTTGCCTACCACTTTGTTTATACGGCCGCTCTTTATCAGGTTGTCCATCTTGTCCAGGATAAAGAATGTTTTAGTTTCTTTAATATAGGTCTCCAGTTGTTCTATAACCTGTTCCTGTGGTAATTTCTTTTCTATTAACTCTTTTAGTTTCAGGATAATCAGGCCCTGTCCAATAGAGGCATTGAGGGAGTCAAAAACATGAATTACCTTGTTGGCTTTTTCTGAAAATTGTTCTTTAAGCATATTTTTAGCCATAAGGGCATTATTATAGCTACTACTCAGGGCGGAAGAGATGGTAAAAACAAAGACATTATCATTTTCATTGACATATTGTTTTAAATACTCATAAGGAGAAGGTGCTGCAGTTCCAGTAAAATTTTTAGCCTTTTGAATTAAATCATAAAATTTCTTTTTTGTGATATCTACAGTATCTTTATAGGTTTGACCATCTATCAATAAGGATATTGGTATTACCTCAATATGTTTTAACAACTTCTGCGGCAGGTCACAGGCACTATCCGTCAAAATTTTAATCTTCATAGATTCACTCCTTTTAAAATAAACACCTGTATATTTACCTGTATTTATATTGTATTAAATCCCGGTAAATATACTCAATTTTTATAAGATGTAAATCTATTATAACACAGGTTATTCAAAAATAAAATAAAATATTTATAATATTTACAGAAAACAGATATAGAATAAATAAGGCAGTGGGACAAATTATAACTAATTTTTACAAAATACCTTAATTTGACACCCTGTAGATTTTGGGGTTATAATTTTTGCAAGAAATACTATTAAAAGTATTTAATAATATATTAAATACTATTATAAAAACCTATTAAATAAGGAAGGGGTAGAATTGATGTTAAGGGAATTATTCGAGCAAAATAGGAGTTACCGCAGATTTTATGAAGATAGAACCATAAAAACAGAGGTCCTGGAAGGATTACTGGCTAATGCCCGGATTGCAAATTCTGCAGGTAATAAACAGCCTTTAAAGTACATAATCAGTAATAACAGGAAGATAAATGAAGATATTTTTTCAACCCTGTCCTGGGCAGCCTACTTTAAAGACTGGAATGGCCCGGAGAGAGGTGAAAGACCTGCAGCCTATATAATCATGCTGGGAGATAAAACTATCTCCAATAATTATATGGCAGATCCCGGTTTAGCTATGGCCTATATATTGTTAAGTGCAGTTGAAAAAGGCCTGGGTGGTTGTATAATTGCGACAGTGGATAAAAGGAAGCTCCGGGAAATCCTGAATATAGATGAAAGCTTTGAGATTCTTTATGTTATAGCCCTGGGGGTACCACGGGAAAAGGTGGTCCTGGAGGAAGTCGGTGAAGATGGTGATATAAAATATTATCGTGATGAAAACCATATCCATTATGTACCCAAGAGAAGTTTACAGGAAATCATCGCAGGTAAGTATTTGGAGGGATAATATTCTGTAATAGACAGAGGCAGGAGAATGAAAATATGCAATTTTTTAAAGGAAACATAGAGCAAAACATAAAAATAAAGCCAAAAAAAATTTCGCAAAATACTTATTTTGCGAAAAAAACACCCAATATTAATGAAAATAAGTGTTAAAGACAAGAGCTATTGAATAAAGCCGGAAAATTGCTTCTCCTGAGTAAGTTTAAATCTTTAAAATCAGCTTTTTCTTAAAATATCTCATAACTCAGGTTTACTTAAGAAAATGAGATGAAAAAAATAAACCTGGTTAAAATTATAGGCGGTCTTTTAGTTGACCGCCTCTTTATTATTCTGCAACCTATATTCTGTTTTATTCTTTTTGCAATTCTGTTTTTCTTTCAGTCTCCTCAAAAAATTCCTGATACCTTCTATGTACTGTTGCTTTTGAAACATTGTAGCCTAACCCCTTCAGGGTCAGGGAAATATCGTGAAAGGTTAACCCCATCTTTCTTAATCGGACAATTTCTTCAATAGGTATATTCTTGCGCTTTCGTCCCCCCAGATCTCTGTTTTTTAAATTCCTTTCCGGCCGGAATTTTTTCTCCTCTATGGCCTTCTTCATAGCCCTGCTGATTTTCCTATTTGTCAGCTCCTGTTGGTATTTTTCGATAACAGAGAGAATTTCCAATATCATTTTTTCCATATCACTGAGGGCAATTGCGCCCTTGTCTTCCAGTGTAATGATTTGACCCTTTAATTTTTGGATCTGGTGGATCAGGGCTATTTTGGCATTGCCTCTTCCCAGACGGGTGCTGTCCTGTATTACTACTGCTTCAATGAGCTCCTCCTTTAAAAGCTCCAGGATACTTAAAATTCCTTCCCTATCTTCATCAAAACCGCTGTGTTTTTCTTTGATTATCTCCACTATATTGTAATTCTGCTCCCTGCAATAAGACGTCAATTCATTAATCTGTCTTTTAATACTGGTATCCTGTTCTTGTTTATCTGTGCTTACTCTGGCATATATTGCTACATTCATTTAAAACCACCCTTTTATTAAATTGAATAAGTAGTTAATAATAGATTTAGTTGCTGTATTGAAAATTAGAATTCAGGAACTTTAATTGTTTGTCCTGGCCTTAAAACTACATCCTTAAGATTGTTGATTTTCTTTATTTCGCTGATCATTTTTCTGGGATCCATTTCTTTATCATTATACTCCCTGACGATTGACCAGAGAGTATCTCCTTCTTTTATTGTTATATTTTTATAAACAATAGGCTTGCTGCCTTTAGTGGATATAGTTAAAAAGACTAAAATAAAAGCAAGCAGGATCATTATAGAGATCATTTTAAAGCTGTTTTTCTCTTTGCTGGTTTTTACGGAAATATCCCTGTACATTTCCATCCCCCCTGGCAAACTGTTGTTTTGAAAAGAAACAAATGTTCAATGCTTGATATCATTATAGCAGAACAAATGTTTTGTTGTCAAGGGAATATTTTAAAATTATTGAACGATTGTTTGCTAAAATTTCCCGGATATGCTATAATATAAAGGAATTATTTATTCTTTTTACTGGTTTTTTAATCTCATTACATGGGAGGTAAATATAAAGTGGAAGAGTTAACCGAAAGGCAGAAGGATATTCTTTCTTTTATAAAAAAGGAAATACAGGACAAGGGCTATCCTCCATCTGTGAGGGAAATTGGTGATGCAGTTGGTTTGAAATCCCCGGCTTCAGTACATAGCCATTTAAAGAGTCTGGAAAAATTAAATTATATCAGGCGGGATCCATCAAAACCCAGAGCCATTGAAGTCCTACATGATTCATTCAATATTGAGTCACTGGAAAAAGAAATGATCCACATACCTATAGTTGGAAAGATTACTGCTGGTCAGCCTATCTTTGCTGAGGAAAATATCGAAGATTATTTCCCTGTACCTGTAGATTATCTAAGTAGTTCAGCAAGAGATCTCTTTATCCTGGAGGTTAAAGGAGAAAGTATGATCGGGGCAGGAATTTATGATGGAGACTATGTCATTGCCCAGAAACAAAATTATGCCAATAATAATGATATAGTAATAGCCCTAATAGATGATGGTGCAACCGTAAAGCGCTTTTTTAAGGAAAAGGATCATATCCGTTTACAACCGGAAAATGCTTCAATGGAACCAATTATCGTCTCAGATGTCTACATATTGGGTAAGGTAATCGGTCTCTACAGGAAATTTTAGCTATACAGAAAAGAAAGCTTATAAAACATAATAAAATAAAAAAAAGGCAGAATTGGTTTCTGCCTTTTTAGATTCTATATTCTTTTAAAATCCAAAACTCTTCCTGTAAAGATAGCCAGTTCCTTATAGCCGATTTCTTTTACTAAAGAGGCATAAAGGGCTATGTTTTCCCCTACCCTTTCGGGTATATGGGCATCTGAGGAAAAAGTAATGGGTATCTTCAGCTGGAAGGCCTCTTCCAGTATAAATTTAGCCGGATAAACTTCCTGTACAGGTTTGTTTAAACCATTTGTATTTATTTCAATAACCATTTCAGCTTTCTTAATTTCTTTTAAAATTGGCCTGATAATACTTAAGAGATCTGTTTTTTCCGGACGATAGCCAAAGATTTTAATAAGATCAAAATGACCGACTATATTAAAGAGATTACTTTTGACAGCTTCATTTAATAGCTCATAATACCTCAGATAAATCTGGTCAATATCATTTTTCCTGTATTCTTCTTTATATAAAGGGTTATCGAATCCCCAACCATCTATAAAATGAACGGAACCAATGGCATAATCTAAATTATATCTTTCAATTTTTTTTCTTATCTCCTCTTCCCTGCCCGGGATATAGTCAAATTCCAGTGCTTTTTTTACTGGTATGGGGCTAGAGTTAATGATTTTGTTTAGGACTTCCCAGTCTATAACCTCGCTGAATTCATCGTGATCACTGAAACCCAGCTCCTTTATTTCATTTTTTACTGCAGTTTCTATGAATTTCTGTAACAATTCTTCGTTATAAATTATTTCATCTCCATGGGCATAAGGGTGGGTATGATAATCTACCAGATACATATAAACCTCCTTATAACTTTTATATGTTTTTTATACTTTATCATATTTTATATAATATGAATATACTTCTCTTATCTTTTCTTTATAGACATTCTTTTTCCTGCTTAAAATTTATTAAATAATTTACAGCAAGGCTTGTCTATAGCGATTTAATCATATTACTCAGGAGGACAAATAGCATTATTTAAGTACTTGCATTTTCTTGCAACTTTTTATATAATTATTAAATAATACTCTAAAGTAGTTGAGGGGAGTTGAAGTAGATGAGTAAGGTAAAGGTATTAGTAAGTGACTACATATCTGATGAGGGTATTAAAATATTGGAAAAAGAAAATATTGAAGTCACCTATGATTACAAATTGAGTAGGGAGGAATTCCTGAATATTGTCGGAGAATATGATGGCATTATTGTCAGGAGCTTTACCCAGCTGGACAAAGAAGCACTGGATAAAGCAGAGAAGTTAAAGGTAATCGGCAGAGCTGGAACTGGTTATGATAATATTGACCTTGAAGAGGCCAGTAAAAAAGGTATTATTGTCTTTAATACTCCAAATGGAAATACAATCTCTGCAGCAGAACATACAATGGCCCTTTTACTTGCCCTGTCCCGCAATGTACCACAGGCTAGCCAGGCCTTATATAATGGTATCTGGGATCGGAAAAAGTATAACGGTATTGAATTAAGGAATAAAACTCTTGGCATTATTGGTCTGGGGAGAATTGGCAGCAGGGTTGCAAAATATGCCCAGGCCTTTGGCATGAATGTGATTGCTAATGACCCTTACATACCCCTGTCTAAGGCAGAGAATCTACATGTTAAACTGGTGGATTTTGAAGAAATATTGAGGACTTCTGATTTTATTTCCCTGCACACACCACTGACTGATGAAACTTATCATATCCTGGGAGAAGAAGAATTTAACCGCATGAAGGAAAATGTGCGGATAATCAATGTTGCCAGGGGTAAGAATATTGATACTCTTGCCCTGGCCAGGGCCATAAAAGAGGGTAAAGTAGCAGGGGCTGCCCTTGATGTATTTGAAGAAGAACCCCTTTCCCCGGATCATCCTATTCTGGAATTTGAGGATAAGGTGATTGTTACCTGTCATCTTGGCGGGACTACCACTGAAGCCATGGATAATGTATCAATTGCTGCTGCTGAACAGGTAGCGGCAGTACTGAAATACGGTAGATTACCTGAAGCACCGTTAAACATCTACTCTATTGAGCCTCAGGTATTGAAAAAGGCTGAACCCTACTTAAAGTTAATCAGTAAATTGGGTAATTTCCTGGCCAGATGGAAAGGTTATGAAAGGATTAGTGCTATTGAGATTGAATATGGTGGTGAGATGTTCAGTTCAGGCCTCAAACCATTTACAGCAACTGCTATCAAGGAGATACTGGGTCCTGTTCTGGACCACCGTGTGAATCTGGTTAATGCTTATATAGTGGCCAGAGAGCGTGGGATAAGCATAAAGGAGAGCCTGGTAAAGAAACCAGAGACTCTGAGCAACCTGATTAGAATTACTATAAAAACAAAAAAGGGAGAATATAGCCTTACCGGCACTACTCTCCCTTATGGAGATCGGATGATTGGAATTAATGGTTATAGAATAGACCTTAATCTGGATGGCAGTTTTATCGTGGCCATTTATAAGGATCAACCAGGCGTTATAGGCAAGATTGGGACTATCCTTGGGGATAAAGGAGTAAATATTGCCTACATGCAGGTTGGGCGTAATGTTGATACAGGAGAAGCCATAAGCCTGGTTCAGCCAGATACAATACCCAGTAAAGAAATAATAGAAGAAATCAAAAATGAGTTGGATTTACTGGATTTGGCTTATATCGAAATTTAATAATTAATTATCTTCCTGGCCAGGTCACCGGAAGCATGAAGTTCAAACAGGGAATTTATATAATTCCCTGTTTTATAATAGGCAATGGCAAGAATTAGATGTGAGTAATTATTTTCTTTGATTTCCAGGGCCTTTTTTGCTTCTCTTTTGGAGCTGTTATAGTCAGCCAGTTCAAGATAGGCTGCAGCTAATAGGTTTCTGATCCAGATATTGGCTGGTTCCAACTTGATGATTTTTTTAAAATACTTAAGGGAATTACTATAATCGGCATTAATCACTGCAGCAAAGGCAGCATAATTTAACAATAATACATCATCACTTTCTCCATCTAATCCGTCAATATAGGGATTTATGGCAGAGTTAAAGTCGCCGAGACTAATAAAATCCTTTATATAATCAAAGTTTTCAAAGGCCTCAACTATAAGGCCCAGATTGGCCAGGGCAATACTATATCTAAAATTAGCCAGTATATCTCTCTCGTTTTTTTCCAGGATATACTGGCTTTCTTTTAGAATCTCATCCCAGTTTATTTTGCTATAGACTAAATCTCCATAGACAGGACCCGGCATTGAAGGTTTCAGTATTAATCCTATTAGGAGGAAAAGGAGGAGTAATATATTCAGTAATTTTCTGTATAGCGTATTATCGGCTTGCATTTGAACACCTGCTTCCTAATTCCTCTTCCCATTTTAATCTTTAAACAATTCCTTCAGGGGCTCCTCAGGAATAATTGTGGAAATGGCATGTTTATAGATCATCTGCTCTTTTCCTTCTACCCTCAGGATAACAATATAATTGTCAAAACCAATTACAGTTCCTGTCAGCTGAAAACCATTGACCAGAAAAATGGTTGTCTTGATTTTTTTCTTCCTGACCTCATTTAATAGGGCATCCTGCAATTTGATTTGCTGTTTCATAATATCCTCCCTCCTTATGGATATAATAAATAATTCTACAGTTGTAATAAAAATCCTGCAAAATATAAATATTTTAATTACCTTCTTCATCTATTCTTTCCATATATTTCTCACCACAGATTGGACAACAACCATTCTTTAACGATAATTCCAGGTAATAAAGAGGAAGGGTATGTAGAAGGATTTTCTTGCCCCTCTCTTTACCCATTCTATAGCCCAGATTAAAAACAAGAAAGATTATAGTTATAAACAATAAAATTATATTAATTAGCACACCTATCCTTCCTATATAAATTTTCTCCAAGGTAAAGTAATAGATAGAGTAAAAAGACAGCTGAATAATAATAAAAACACTTAAGAGGGAAATATTTTATTGAAAGCAGAAAGAATGCAATAGTCAATAAAAGAGAATTAAATTTACCCAATTTAATGATAAGATTTCTGCTATCAATATAGGTGTCTTTTTTCAGGTCCAGAAAATCGTCAATCAACTGTATGGTGCTGATAATCAATAGGGCAGCAAGGCTGTCCCCTACTGAACTCATATATATACTGAGTAAAAGGAAGATAAGACCTTCCTGCCAGGCTTTTAAGCCGCTGGGCAACCTTTCATTTAAACCACTACTCATACCCAATAAATAACTGGCTGCAAAACCAGAAACAGCCTCAGAAAAATTTAAAAAAAGGCTGATAATTGTCAATACCAGGGAATATGGCAGTATGGCCCTCTTAAATATTGAGGTAATATTCCACTGTCCCTTAAATTCATCGATCTCTTTATCTATAAAATCATCCATTATTTTTATAACCAGTCCCATGAGAAAAATACCCATAAATCTCTTAAACATAGCTCAGCACCATTTTTTTAACTTCCTTAAAACCCTCTTTATAGAGGGCAGAAATAGGTATGATAATGATATCTTTTAAATTTTTTTTTAATATCCTGAAATTCATTTCTGCAAAAGAAAGATCCATTTTATTGGCCAGAATGGCATATCTTTTTTCCAGGCTGGCATAATCCAGTATAAGCCTGTCAATGGGAAAGAGTATATCCTTATCCTTTTTATCTTTATTAATATTTTTGATATCGATAATATGTAGAATAAATTCTGTATCCCTGATTAATCTCAGGGTCCTGGCCATGGCCAGCCTTATTTCTTTATCTGGATGGATACCATCACTTAATCCACAGCTATCTATGAGGTGGAGTTCTTTTATTGTTTTTCCTTTGGGCAGCTCTAATTTTATGAGCTGTACTTCTTTTGTTGTATTTTCCTTTACTGATATTAACTTTCTTTTTGCTTCAGGTAGGCTATAACTATTGATTGAGGTATAGCCGGCCAGTTGTTTGACATGAAATTTTAACTCGCTGACACCCATATATTCAGCAAAATTGATTACAAAACAGGTTTTACCTACATTGGGCATCCCGGTTACAAGGCATTTCTTCATTTTTGCCTTCCTCCCCGAGCAGATCTTCTTTCCTGATGTATAATAAATCATTCCTACTGATATTTTCCAACTTGATGATTCTTCTGGCATGTTGTCTGATAGAGCGTTCAACCAGATTTCTCACTGTTCTGGCATTACCATTAATCAATTCTTTATTTCTTAATTCACTCAATACCCTATATATATAATGTTTACTTTTTTCATCAAGGATATATTCCCGTTCTTTATACATTAATTCAGCTATTTGTACTAACTCTTCCAGAGAATAATCAGGAAAATCAATTTGAATGGCAAAACGGGAAGCCAGGCCGGGATTTGTTTTTAAAAAATAATCCATCTCATTACGATATCCAGCCAGAATGATAATCAGCCTATCCTTATAATCCTCCATCCCCTTGACCAGGGTATCTATACATTCCTTGCCGAAATCCTTTTCACCTCCCCTGGCCAGGGAATAGGCTTCATCAATAAAGAGAACTCCCCCTAAGGCCCTTTCCAGGACTTTTTTTGTTTTCTGGGCAGTATGGCCGATGTATTCACCAACCAGGTCAGCTCTCTCAACTTCGATCAATTCACCACCTTTTAAGTAACCAATCTCTTTAAATATTTTACCAATTATCCTTGCCATCGTTGTCTTACCTGTTCCTGGATTGCCTTTAAAGATCATATGCATCACTACTGGAGCAGTTTTTAAATTATAGCTTTCCCTCAGTTTCTGTACCTTGATAAAGGCAATATATTCTTTTATAATCCTTTTTACTTCTTCCAGGCCAATAAGTTCATCCATTTCTTCCAAGAGATTTTTCAGCTGTTCTTTTTCTTCTCTGTTCTTTTCCTTACTTCGCTCTATATTATCTACAGGCTTTAAATTCAGGCTTTTTTCTTCCCTGTAAACCCTTCTTTCATAACTATGCCCGATATTTATTTCATCAACCTTAAATAATTTATTAAAGGCTTCAGCAATGGGTATTTCTCCCAGTGAAAATTTTTCAATTATAATATCCTGAGTAAACCTTTCTTTAAAATCCATAACAGCCCACCTTTTAAATTAAGCTAGAAAGTCAATAAAAGCTTACAAGGGTATTATATGAATTACAGGCTATAAATGTTACAGGAATAAGAAAAAAGGCATTATTAAATGCCTTTTACTATGATGCCATTAACCGGTTTTTATAAATCCCTGTCCCATCTTGAAATCAATGCCATAATTTCCTGATATACTTTTGACTCACTTTTACCTGTCAGATTGAACCAGTGTAAATCCTTTTCTCTTTTAAACCAGGTAATCTGTCTCTTAGCATAATTTCGGGTATTTTTTTTAAGAAGGTTAATAGCTTCTTCCAGTGAATATTCTCCATTTAAGTAACCGATGATCTCTTTGTAACCAAGGCCCTGTAAGGCGGTAGTACTTATGTTATACCCGGCCTTGATTATATTTTTTATTTCATCCACCAGGCCTTCTTTGATCATCAGGTCTACCCTTTGATTAACTCTTTCATATAGTTCCTCCCGATTCCTGTTCAGGCCTATTTTGAGGGTATTATAGCGGGGTGGTGTATTTTTCTGTTTTTCAAGATAATAAGACATATTACGTCCAGTTTCCTCAAAGATTTCAATTGCCCGGATAATCCTCCGCAGATCATTGGGATGCATCTTCCGGGCATGTTCAGGATCTATTTCAGCCAGTTTCTGGTGGAGATATTCATTACCGTGTTTACTGGCCATTTCTCTTAACTCTGCCCTCAGTTGGTGGTTAACCTCCATTTCAGGCAAGAGGAAGCCCTGTACAACTGCCCTGATGTATAATCCGGTCCCGCCTACCATAATCGGCAGATAGCCTCTGGCACTAATCTCCCTGATTAAACGGTCTGCCTCTTTTTGATAATCAGCAAGAGAATAAGTCTCATCTGGATTAATGATATCGATCATGTAATGTTTTATTCTTTTTCTCTCTTCAGCTTTAGCCTTTGCTGTCCCGATATCCATGTAGCGGTATATCTGCATGGAATCAGCAGAAATGATTTCACCGTGAAGTTCTTCAGCAAGCTTCAATGAAAGTTCTGTCTTGCCTACTGCGGTTGGACCTGTTATCACTAGTAAGGGATATTTCACCATATACATCTCCTTTTCTATCTGCCCATACTCCTGGCTATATCTTCATTACTGATATGGATAATAATCGGCCTGCCATGGGGGCATCTTTCAGGATTTTCTGTGTTAAATAATTCTGCGACCAATTCTATCATTTCCCTCATATCCAGGTATTTGCCTGCCTTGATGGCAGCCTTACAGGACATGAGAGTAATAAGATCATCTATGAGATCAGCAGGTTGAAGTTTTCTATCATTTTCAAGGAGCCTGTCAATTATCTCTCTTACTATTACCTGACCAGGCAGGTTTTTAAGGAGCAGGGGCAGTTCTGTTACTATATAACTATTGCTGCCAAAAGATTCTATTTTAATACCAAGCTTATTTAAAAGATCAAAGTGTTTTTCTATTATCTCCTTTTCTGCCAGTGTTACCTCAATATTTACTGGAACCAGCAGTCCCTGTGTCAAAATTTCCTGCTGTCTATATTCTGCATATTTTTTTTCATATAATACCCGCTCATGGGCATTATGTTGATCTATAATATAGAGCCCATCTGTACCTTCAGCCAGGATATAAGTATTGAGAATCTGGCCAAAAATCCTATTGATTCCTGGCAGAGGCGGTTTGTCCGTTTCATAATTTGTCTTTACTCTCTCTTCAGGTATAGATTTTACTTCAGGATTGTATATAAAATATTCAGGCTGTTTTTCCCTATAAAAATTATTTCTAATGTCTTTCTTAATGTTCTCTTCTGCTACCTTTCCCCCAGCTTGTTTATTTTCTGTAAAATAAGGTTTGTCTGCAAAATACTTATTATCATCACTTAACTCTGTATTACTCCGCATGCCATTGGTATCTAATGGTTTGTAATTGTCAAAATCAAATTTTATTTCCTGAAAACTATCACCCTTTTGCTTCCTTACCTTTAACTGGGGAGCTGTATTTATCCGGGAGAGGTTAGTCCTGACACCTTTTTCTATTATTTTCTCTATTATTTCCTCCCTGCTGAATTTTACTTCTCTCTTACTGGGATGTACATTAACATCAACCAGGACCTGGTTTAATTTTAGATTTAAAAATACGACAGGATATCTGCCTGGAGGGATTAACCCTTGATACCCTTTCTCCACTCCCCTGCTCAGGGAGCGATTGTAAACCGTTCTTTTGTTTACAAAAAAAATCTGATGGTTTCTGGAAGAACGGGTATAATTGGGTCTGGTTATAAATCCGCTTAATTTGACATAACTCTCCTCATATTCAAGCTCAATTAGATTATTGACCAATTCTTCACCGTAAATGGAATAGATGGCATCAAGCAGGTTTCCGGTACCGGGTGTTTTCAGGACCTCCCGTTTATTATGTATCAGGGTAAATTTAATCTCCGGGTAGGCCATGGCCTCCCTGCTGACTATGTTGCTGATATGTCCGAATTCTGTCTCAATGGTCTTTAGATATTTGTAACGGGCAGGTGTATTATAAAAGATATCCCTGATAGTGATGTCAGTACCGACAGGGACTCCGGCAGGAGCCTTTTTAATAATCTCCCCGCCTTCCAGCAGCATTTTACTCCCTTTCAGGGAATCACTACTGCGGGAAAAGATTTCCACTTTGCTGATGGAAGCAATACTGGCCAGGGCCTCTCCCCTGAAACCCAGGGTCCGGATTGAATAAAGGTCATTGACATTTTCAATTTTACTGGTTGCATACCGGTCAAAGGCCAGTTCCAGGTCATCTTCTGCTATGCCTTTACCATCATCTTTTACCCGGATACTGTCCCTGCCACCATTTTCAACCTCAATGGTTATCTCCTTACTCCCTGCATCGATGGAGTTCTCTACCAACTCTTTTACTATTGAGGCCGGTCTTTCGATAACCTCACCGGCAGAAATCTGGTTGGCAACAATCTCCGGCAATCTCTTTATTACACCCATATGTTAATCACCTGTTACCTTTCCGGGCTTCTTCCTGTATTTGATATAGGAAATTCATCGCCTCCAGGGGCGTTATATTCAATAAATTTTTATTTATAATTTTTTCAATGATTTTTTCCTGTGCCTGATTACTGCTTTCTTCAAATAAGGCCAGTTGCCTACTGGATTTATTGCTTTCTTTAAGTTCTGTTTCTTCTTTTTCTATTTTTATTTCTCTATATTCCTTATCCTCCTGGAGGAAGTCCTTATTGTTACTCTCAAGTTCCTTTAAAATACCATTTGCCTTGTCAATAATTTCTTCAGGTAAACCAGCCAGTTTCGCTACCTCAATACCATAACTTTCACTGGCTTTACCTGGAACGATTTTGTGGAGAAAATGAATCCCCTCTTCGTTTTCCTCTACCAGTACATTGTAGTTTTTGATACCTGGAATATTCTCTTCCAGGCGGGTAAGCTCATGATAGTGGGTAGCAAATAAAGAACGGGCCCCTATTTTACCGGGGTCACTGATATATTCACTTACTGCCCAGGCTATACTCAGGCCATCATAGGTACTGGTTCCCCTGCCTACCTCATCCAGGATAATCAGGCTTCTGGAGCTGGCATTATTCAGGATATTGGCCACTTCATTCATCTCAACCATGAAAGTACTTTGTCCTGTACTAAGGTTATCACTGGCACCAATCCTGGTGAAAATCCTGTCCACCAGGCCTATCCTGGCACTGCTGGCCGGGACAAAACTACCAATCTGGGCCATCAAGACGATTAAAGCTACCTGGCGCATATAGGTTGATTTACCTGACATATTGGGGCCGGTAATTATGAGGAAACGATGGGAATCCTGGTCAAGAAAGGTATCATTTGGTACGAATTTATCATTAACCATCTTTTCCACAACCGGATGTCTGCCCTCTTTTATTTCAATAACCATATCCTCAGATATAATTGGTTTGCTATAATTATTTTCTACGGCGACCAGGGTCAATGTGCTGATTACATCAATCAGTGCAACCAGATTTGCTGCTTTTCTGATCCTTTCAATATTTCCTTCAATAAATTCCCTGATCTCCAGAAATAATTCATATTCCAGGTCATTGATCCTTTCTTCAGCAGATAGAATCTGGTTTTCCTTTTCCTTTAAGGCCGGGGTTATATACCTTTCACTATTGGCCAGGGTTTGTTTTCTGGTATAATCCTCTGGAACCTTGTCCAGGTTTGCTCTGGTTACTTCTATATAATAACCGAAGACCTTATTATATCCAATCTTGAGTGAGCTGATTCCGGTCCTGTCCCGTTCACTGGCCTGCAACTCACTTATCCACTGGCGTCCACTCCGCATGATTACTCTCAGCTCATCCAGTTCTTTATTATAACCATCCCTGATAATTCCACCTTCCCGGATCGAGAGAGGGGGTTCATCTACAATGGCTTTATCCAGCAGGTCTGCAATGTCCTCCAGTGTATCAAATTTCCTATTGATTTTTACAAAATAATCAGTAGTCAGTAAAGAAAGATTATTCTTTAAGGCAGGAAGTTTTTCCAGAGAATAACTTAAGGCAGTCAGGTCCCTGGCATTGGCTGCCCCATAGGTTATCCTGGAAAGAATCCTTTCCAGATCATATATTCCATCAATATTGCTGCGGATAGCCTGTAATAAAATAAAATTGTCCTGTAATTCCTCAATAGCATCAAGCCGTTCATCTATCAACTTTTTATTTATCAAGGGCTGGTTAATCCATCTTTTAAGCAGACGGCCGCCCATAGAAGTCAATGTTTTATCAAGGACATAAAGCAGTGTCCCTTTTTTCTTATTATCCCTTAAGGTTGAGGTCAACTCAAGGTTTCTCCTGGTGGCAGTATCCAGGATCATAAATTCATTTAAATTATAAAAAATGAGTTTATTAATGTGTTTCAGGGTTCTCTTTTGGGTATCCTGTACAAAACTCAGCACCTCTCCGGCAGCCACTAATGCTGCCCTGGACTCTTCCAGGCCATATATTGAAAGGGAATTTACCTGAAAATGTTTCAGCAGGATTTCTTCCGCTCCCTTTGCTTTAATGCCCTTCAGTTCATTGACAAGTACCCTGTTTCTCTCACAAAAGTGCTGAAAATCTTTTTTATCCAGTAAAAAATTATCACTGATGATTTCCCTGGGCTGGATCCGGTCAAGCTCATCCCAAAGCTTATCAAAACTTTCCGGCCTTAGCTCTGTAACATAAAACTCTCCTGTAGAAATATCTATATAGGAAAACCCCAGATTTTCCGGAAATGTTACTATTGCAGCCAGATAATTGTTATCCTTATCATTGAGAATGTCGCTATCAACTATAGTTCCCGGTGTTATTACCCTGACTACATCCCTTTCCACAAGCCCGTCCGCTTCCGCAGGGTCCTCCAATTGCTCACAGATGGCTACTTTATAGCCATGGTCAATCAATCTGGCAATATAGTTGTCTGCTGAATGATAGGGGACCCCGGCCATAGGAGCCTTCTCGCCTCCCCCCTTATTACGGGCTGTCAGAGCAATATCCAGGACCCGTGCTGCTATTTTGGCATCCTCGAAGAACATTTCATAAAAATCTCCCAGGCGAAAAAAAAGAATGGCATCCTTATATTTTTCTTTTATTTTCAGGTATTGCTCCATCATGGGGGTCAGTTGGCTCAACTAAACCACCTCTCCATATAGTGTGAAACTTTGAACCCTATTTATTTTTACCTTGACTATCTCACCAATTACTCCCTCTGCCCTGGGAATAATGACCAGTTTATTTCTTCTATCCCTGCCCATCAAGGTTTCAGGGTTGTTTTTACTCTCTCCTTCAATCAGTACTTCCACAATCTTACCCAGGTCTTCCTGATTCTTCTCCAGGCTGATCTGGTTCTGCAGTGTCATTAATCTATTAAGCCGGTCTTTTTTGACCTCTTCCGGAATCTGGTCTTCCATTTTTGCAGCAGGAGTTCCTGTCCTTGCTGAATAGATAAAGGTAAAGGCACTGTCAAACCTGGCTTCCCTTACCAGTTCCATTGTTTCCTGGAATTCCTCCTCTGTCTCTCCGGGAAAACCGACAATTATATCTGTAGTGATGGAAGCCTCCGGGATTTCCTGGCGGATTTTATTCACCAGTTCCAGGTATTTTTCCCTGTTATAACCCCTGTTCATTTTCTTCAATATACTGTTACTGCCTGACTGGATAGGGAGATGAAAATGCTCACAGACAGATCTGGAATCCTTTATAACTTCAATGAGCTTATTTGAAAAATCCCTGGGATGTGAGGTCATATAGCGTAATCTCTGCAGTCCAGGTATCTTGTCCAGTTCCTGCAGGAGATCAGCAAAATCTACCTTTTCCTCCAAATCCTTTCCATAGGAGTTGACATTTTGTCCCAGTAGGGTTATTTCCTTGACACCCTCTGCCGCCAATCTCTCTACTTCGCTAACTATTTCCTTTAGCGGGCGGCTTCTTTCCCTGCCCCTGACATAGGGAACGATACAATAAGTGCAGAAATTATTACAACCCTGGATAATGGATACCCAGGCTTTAAAATCACTTTCCCTGACAGAAGGTAAATCAGGAATCAAACCTTCTTCCTCATCCCACACCTCTACAATCCTGCCTCTTTCCTTTTCTATCCTCTGGATTAAATCAGGCACATGATGGATATTGTGGGTGCCAAAGATCAAATCAACCTGTGGATGTTTTTCATAAAGCTGTTGAACAGCCTTTTTTGATTGCATCATACACCCGCCGACACCGATAATGAGTTCAGGATTATTTTCTTTCAGGCGTTTTAATTCCCCTACCTTCCCAAAAACCTTCAGTTCAGCGTTTTCCCTGATGGTACAGGTGTTGAGCAGGATGATATCTGCCTCTTCAACCTGCCCGGCCTTCTGATAATCTATCCCCTCCAGCATTCCTGCTAATTTTTCTGAATCATGTTCATTCATCTGGCATCCGTAGGTTATGATAAAATATTTTTTCAGTTCGTTCTTCATTTATATTAATTCCTCCTGTATAATTCTTTCTGCAGACTGTTACTAATTAATATTCTACCATTAAAATTTTTATTATGCAAAAGAATACTTTTCTATTCCTGAATAAAGAAAAGAGTCGATATTTCGACTCTTTTCTTATAAGTATTTTTTATTCATCATAGGGTTCAAACATGTCTTTGCCTACACCACATTCTGGACAGACCCAATCATCGGGAAGGTTTTCAAAAGCTGTACCTGGTTCAATGCCATTATCAGGGTCTCCAACAGCCGGGTCGTAAACATAATAGCATAC
>JAAYRT010000069.1 GCA_012518635.1 Halanaerobiaceae bacterium
AAAGCCGGTTGCCGCCCAGTCCGTGAACCAATATTACGGTATCTTTGCTCATGTCTCCATCCTGGCTTATATAATCTGCTGGAATTAGATGATCACCGGTAGAAGATTGAATATAGATGGCCTCGATGTTGTAATTCGAAGTAAATTCCTCCAGATCAAAGCCCACTTCTCCCAGATAGGAATACATCTTCTCATTATTTGTACTTTCATTATCAACCAGTTGCATTGTATTGTTAAACATAGTGATACCCACCATCAAAGAGACTCCTGTTATTCCAATAATGAAAAGGCATCCCAAGGAGATAATAAAAATTTTTTTTATCTTTTTCAAGGAAAGACCCCCTATTTTTATATATCCAGATCCTTTACTAATTCTGCATTCTGGATAATAAAATCCCTTCGCAGACTGGCATTGGAACCCATCAATTGAGTAAAGATTTCATCAGCTTCAATATCATTATTTATTTCTACTCTCAAAAGTTTCCTGGTTTCTGGATTCATTGTTGTGTTCCAGAGTTGTTCTGGATTCATCTCACCCAATCCCTTATATCTCTGAATGACAAAATTGCCCTTTACCTGATCTCTAAATTCCAGCAGTTCCTGTTCATTATATAAATATTTTTCCTTTTTACTCCAGCTGACTCTATAAAGAGGCGGCTGGGCCAGGAAAACATGACCATTTTCAATCAGTTCCGGCATAAATCTATAGAATAATGTAAGGATTAAAGTTGCGATATGGGCACCATCCACATCGGCATCAGTCATGATGATTATCTTGTGGTAGCGGAGCTTCTTGATATCAAAATCATCTCCGATACCGGTACCCAGAGCAGTAATTATTGCCGCAATTTCCGTATTACTCAGTATCCTATCCATTCTGGCTCTTTCCACATTCAGAATTTTGCCTTTCAGGGGTAGTATAGCCTGAAAAGAACGGTTTCTGCCCTGTTTTGCTGAACCTCCGGCAGAATCTCCCTCAACGATGAAGAGCTCGCTTTCTTCGGCCTTCCGGCTAGTACAATCAGCCAGTTTTCCGGGCAGGGCATGTGTATTCAGGGCATTTTTTCTTCGGGTTAATTCCCTGGCTTTTTTGGCGGCATCCCTTGCCCTGATTGCCTGTATAGCTTTTTCAACTATTTTATTGGCTACTTCTGGATTCAGGTCAAAGTACAGGCTCAGGAATTCAATGACTGAGTTTTCAACTATACTCCTTAATTCAATATTACCTAATCTGGACTTGGTCTGGCCGTCAAATTGCGGATCAGGCAATTTAACACTGATTACAGCTGTAAGGCCCTCTCTGACATCATCACCGCTTAAGGTTTCATCTTTCTTGATTAACCTGTTTTCCCTGGCAAAGTTATTAATTGCCCTGGTCAAGGCAGTTTTAAAACCAGTCACATGGTAACCGCCATCATTTGTGGCAATGTTATTGGCATAGGATAGGATCCGTTCATTATAACCGTCATTATATTGGATACCTATTTCAATTTCAACATTTTCTATAGTATCAGTATGATATATAATATCTTCATGCAATACAGTCCTTGATTTATTTAAATGCTCTACAAAAGCCTTAATACCACCATCATACTGGTATTTTTCCTCTATGACCGTTTCTCCCCTTTTATCGGTAAGGATAAAGGTCAGCTCTTTATTGAGAAAGGCAGATTCCTGTAAACGGCGGGACAGGGTCTCATATTTAAAATCAATTATTTCAAATATTTCAGAATCCGGTTTAAATCTTATTCTGGTACCCCGCTTCTTAGTAGCCCCTTTGTTGATCAGTTTTGTAACCGGTAAACCTTTTTGATACTTCTGGTAATATTCCTGGCCATTTACATGGGTGTTTAATTCCAGTTCTTCTGATAGAGCATTTACTACAGCAATGCCTACACCATGGAGCCCGCCAGAAACCCTATAGCTTTTATTATCAAATTTACCACCGGCATGTAGTGTAGTTAAGACCAGTTCTGCAGCAGGCAAACCTGTTTCCTCATGGATATCAACCGGAATTCCCCTCCCCTGGTCTTCAACAGTGATACTATTATCTTCGTTTATGGTAACCTCAATGATATTACCATAGCCGGCCAGAAATTCGTCAATACTGTTATCTATTACCTCCCAGACCAGGTGGTGCAGGCCCCTGATTCCTGTGCTACCTATGTACATACCAGGTCTTTTGCGGACTGCATCCAGCCCTTTGAGTACCTGTATCTGCGAGGCATTATATAGCTCTTCTTCAAATAATGACATATCCTTAGCCTCCTTTTCCCATCATATTATACCAGAAGAAACTTTTCTTTACCAGTATATCAGAGTTTTGTTTGACGTAAAAGATAAGTTATGGAATAATATAAAAGAGAATAAAGCTATTTATACAATAAAGCATAAAGAGAAAAAATACACCTTTAATAAGCTAATTTTACCAGGAGAAAGGAGAAAATACCATATGTCAGAAAAAATTATCCCGGTAGCAATAGAGGATAAAATGAGGGAGGCATATCTCAATTATTCTCTCAGTGTTATTGCCTCAAGAGCCCTACCGGATGTCAGAGACGGGCTGAAACCTGTCCACCGCCGGATCCTATATGCTGCCCTGGGTCTTGATCTGGTACATAATAAGCCCCATAAAAAATCTGCCCGTCTGGTAGGAGAGGTTTTGGGAAAATACCATCCCCATGGTGATACTGCTGTTTATGATGCAATGGTCAGAATGGCCCAGGATTTTAACCAGAGATATCTGCTAATAGATGGCCATGGAAATTTTGGTTCTATCGATGGTGATAGTGCAGCAGCGATGCGTTATACGGAAGTACGCCTCACTGAGATAGCAGAAAATATGCTGGAAGAAATCCATATGGAAACTGTTGATTTCAAAGATAATTTTGACAGTTCCCTTATGGAGCCAGAGGTTTTACCGGCCCAGTTTCCTAATCTACTGGTCAATGGTGCCAGCGGTATAGCTGTCGGAATGAGTACAGATATTCCTCCCCATAATCTAGGTGAGATAATTGACGGTCTTCTCCATCTTATGAAAAAACCTGAAACAAGTATTGATACCCTGATGAAATATATACCAGGCCCGGATTTTCCTACTGGAGCAATTATTGTCGGTAAAAATGGTATTAAAGAAGCCTATCAGACCGGCCAGGGAAGGATTATTTTAAGGGGCAAAACCTTCATTGAGAAAAAAGGCCGAAAGGAACATATTGTAATAACAGAAATTCCCTATCAAATAAGTAAAAGCAGGCTGATAGAGGAAATTGCAGACCTGGTCAATAAAGGGAAAATAGAAAATATAGCCGATCTAAGGGATGAATCTGACCAGGAAGGATTAAGGATAGTAATCGAATTAAAAACAAATTCTGATAGTGAACTGGTCCTGAATAATCTATTTAAATTTACCTCTCTGCAGACAAGCTATAGGATAAACATGCTGGCCCTGGTGGGTAAAAAACCCCAGGTAATGAATCTTAAAACCATTTTGCAGCATTTCCTCGATTTCCGCCGGGAAGTCGTTACCAGAAGAACTGAATATAAATTAAATAAGGCAGAAAAACGTTATGAGATTTTACAGGGTATCGCCAGAGCTGTTGATCAGATAGATCTGGTCATAAGTATAATCAGGAATTCAAAATCTACAGGAGAAGCAAGAGAGAAATTAATCAATGAATTAAAGATAAGCGAAGAACAGGCCAGGGCAATTCTGGAAATGCAATTACAGAGATTAGTTGCTATGGAAACTGAAAAGATTTCTGCAGAAATAGAAGAATTAAAGGTAAACATAGATTATTACAGGAATATACTCAGAGATGATGTAGAGTTGGATAAAATCGTAAAAGAAGAATTACTGGCTGTAAAGAAAAAGTTTAATGATCTCCGCAGGACAGTCTTCATTGAGGATGAAGAAGAAGCGATAATCAGTCAGGAAGATTTAATTGAAGAAAGAGAAGCGGTTATTACTCTCTCCTACCGCCATATTATAAAAAGATCTAACAAGGAAGAACATATACGGACAGGTAAAAAAGATTTTATAATTGATATAGCCAAAGGCAGTTCACTGGATAACCTGCTCTTTTTCACCAATACTGGTGAGGTTTATTCACTGCCAGTGCATAAGATACCCGAACACCATGGACTTTCGACCGGTGACAATTTAAAGCAGTACCTGAAAATACCTTTTACAGAAAGGATTATCAGGGTAATCTGCCTCAGCGAAGAAAATAAAAGCAGATATATATGCTTTGCGACTAAACAGGGTATGGTTAAAAAGACCCTGGCCAGTGAATATTTAACCAATTATACTTCTATCAAGGCTATTAATCTGAGAGAAGGGGATGAAGTAGTTGCTGTTCATCTTACCGATAATGAACAGGAATTACTCCTTGCTACCAGAAATGGCCGGACCATCCGCTTTAAGGAAGACTCCTTCCTCCCTACTGGCAGAAATACTCTTGGCAGTATTGGTATTAAACTGGACGAAGACGATGAGGTAGTAAGCATGAACCTAATCAGGGATAATGATTATATTGTTACCATATCTGAAAACGCCAGGGGTAAAAGGAGCCAGCTGGAGGAATACAAGATACAGAATCGTGGCGGCAAGGGTATAAAAACCTGTGGTTCCAGTATCCATCAGATAGCAGCTGTAATCCCGGCCAGGCTCACTGATTATATCTTATTGGCAACCAATAATGAAGGCCTCTATCCTGTCTCCATAGCTGATCTGAATGAAACAACCAGGGGCGGAAACATGTATAGGTTACTGGAGCTGGATAAAGAGGAAAGGATTATAGCAGTATATTACCTGCCAGATCATAATAATGACGAAGATGATGAGGTAGAGAATGAAATCAATGAAAGTAATTAAATAATAGAAAAAAAACTGAAGGGAGCAATTCATGCTCCCTTTTTTCTTGCATATATTTGATTCCTCTTACTTTGCAAAAACGTGGTTTCCGATAACGATTGTAGTTTCACGCTGGGACAACCAATGCAGTGTTTTGGCAGTTTTAGGGTTGTAGAAAAACAAGGCACCCAGGCTGGGATCTCTACCACTGAGGGCATCCCTTGCAGCCCTATAGGCTGTTTCGTTTGGCTCCAGATAAAACTGGCCATCTGAAACAGCACTGAATTGATTTTTTTGAAAAATTACCTCTCTTATGGTATTAGGGAAACCCTGTGACTTAACCCTATTCAGGACTACTGCCCCCACTGCTACCTGGCCTTCATATGGCTCTCCCCTGGCTTCACCATGAATTATCCTGGCCAGTAATTCCAGGTCTTCTTTATTATAGTTGAAATCCCCGTAATCCGGGACAATCACTGCCAGACTTTCACCAGTTTTCCCCATCCTGGAGAGTAAAATAAAGAGAAAGGCTAATATCAATCCTCTATAGACATCATTCTTGTCCAGTTCACTGGCCTGTGCTATATAAATACTGCTGAGAGGTGGTAGAAAGGCGTTAAATAGTAATATAAATATTGTTAAAATACAGGTATAGTGAATAGTCTTTCTCTTCATTTTCTTACCTCATTTCTAATTGGATAATAGGAGGAGAATTAGTGATACGGCTCCAACACCATACAGGTAATTTTTATAATTATTCTTTTCTGCCTCTAATCTCTCAATCTCTATATTCTTGTTTTCTAATTCAGCCTTTAGGGTGCTTATCTCGTCCTGCAAGAGGTTTAACCGGGTAGCATTGATTGTAATCCTGTCACTGAGTCCCTGTATGGTTTCATCAGTAAACTGAACTTTTAGGTCATCCAATTTTAGCTGGTGTTCTTTATTTTGGGTTTCGAGCAGCAGCAATCTTTCTTCTAGCAGTCCCAGTTTTAAAATACTGTCTATCAGGTTGCTTACATCACTTTCTGTATTGCTGATTCTTTCGTTTAAAACCCTTATTTCTTCTTTCAAGCCGGCTATATCGCTCCCTTTAATTTCGGCTAGAAACTCATCCTGAATCAGGTTTTTCTCCTCCAGGGCTTTAATCTGTTCAGTGAAAATATCTCCCTGCAGAGCCAGATCAACCAATTCGTCCCTTAATTCAACAGATAGATTCCTGAGTAATTGCATATCCTGTTGAGATAGAGAAACACTGCCTTTTTCCACTTCCTTAAGTAATCTGGCTATGATGGCTGCCAGTTGATAGCGGGTAACAGTATCTGAACCCCTGAAGGTACCATCTTCAAATAATTCCAGCAGGCCTTTATCAACACTCAGTTTTACATCTTCATAGGCCCAATGGTTAGCAGGCACATCAGTAATTGTGGCAGCAGTAATGATAGAACTTAAAACAGTTGTCAGTATCAAGACCAGGAAGATGAACTTTTTTCTCATTTTGAACCTCCCCTTTATATTTAATTCAGGTTATTTAAGATTACATCTACATCGCTTCTATTAAAGATAAAATTTGTCTGTTGATCCCATTCTAACTCTATCTTGTCTGGATCAAGAACCTTAAAGTGAATGGTTCCTATAGTGCCACTACTGGCTTCAAGGGGAACCAGCTGGTTAATCCTGATTAGACCTTCTCTGCTGAAATCCGGCCTGGTCCAGGGTAAATACTTACCGTCTTTAAGGAATATAGTACCCCTTGAAACATGGACAGCTTCCAGCGCATCCGGTTTATACTTTATATAGAGATCCATTAAATCTATCTCTTCCAGGTTTTCTCCTCTGATATCAATATTTATATAATCACCGGCCTGCAAACCGCCAGTTTTTTGCAATTCAAAATACAGGACAGGTTTTAATTCCGGCAGGACAAGGTTTTCATATGTTTGAATCTCCTGGAAACCATGTAAGGCCTTGATATTTACTGCAAGAGGTAGTTGTCCTTCAATATTTAAGGCTTCAACCCTCCATCTTACAGGGACTTCCTCCCCGGCCTGTATGTCACCAGGATATTTGACACCCTTTTCCATTGCTGCCAGCACTAGACCGGGTGGCAGTAATAATTCAATGGCTGTATCATAGAGGGGAGAACCGCCCACATTTTTTAAAACAGCCTCAATTGTGAAGGGATTTGGTGTCAGTCTGCCTTTTACTACTCTGATATCTTCTTTGACCTGCAGATAAGAAATCAGATCCGGCGGTCCGATGAATTTTATCTCCCGGATAACCTGGTTAGAATCTGTATTATCTGCTTCTACTTTCACTGTATAGGAAGTACTGGCAGGGATATCGGTTCCTGGATATACATTCCAGACTATCTGGGCAATTTCACCTGGTTCCAGGTCGCCCAGATTGTGGGTTATATTTTCTGTCCTCAGGCTGGACGGTAAATCAATACTGATTCTTACATTTTTAGCTTTAATTTCAGAAGTGTTCTCTACATAAGCAATGACTGGTATACTCTTATCCGGACTATCCATTAATACTTCTGCAGGCGAGGTAATACCTAATGATAGCAGACCTGGTACAATAGTAATTCCGCCCAGGCCATAGTTAGTTATATAGCTCCGGCTTTCACCAGGCTCCAAATATTCCGGTACCCAGTATAAGGCGATGGCACTATCAATTTCATATTCTCCCTTACGGAGGAAAATCTCGCCAGGATTAAAATCAAAATCCCAGACTCCGTCAGCCATACTACCCCAGTCAGCCAGCTTTACCTGATCAGGTGGTGTAACACCCGGGCCGGTAAAGGTACCCTGCGAAGTGACTGAGGGATTGCTTATACTGTCAAAGGCCTGCCAGAACTGGGGTAACTGTTTTTCATAATAAATAGTATCTGTAGTAACAGCATCGTTACCAATCCGGAAAGGTGCACCATCATTTTCCCCTAACATTGTATCAAGCATTATACGCAGGCCGATTTTATGGGGTTTATTATCGATATTTTCAACCCGATACTTTATCTGCACACTATCATAAAGGCCGGTGGTTGAACTTTTGACTATTGTAAGGAACTGTTCAACAAGCAGGGTATCCTTTATATTTGTTGAAGTTATGATACTGCCATTGTTTACATAGGGCTCCTGTACAACCTTGCCGTATTTGCCGGCCGCCCCTGCCCTTCTTCCTGTTTCACCGCCAAAAACATAATAATCTCCATTCAACCAGATAGTGGTGTAGGATGTCCAGGGTTTTGGCCTTCCATAGACAAGGGGCTTATTATCATCACTATCCTGGAAGGGAGCCCCACCGGTAGTTTCGATGGCAAACCTTCCCTGAGCATTTTCATCTTTATTGACAACAATTACTATATAATCATTTCCCAGCCGCAGATTATTATTCTGATCTGTTTCAGTGAAAAGGTCAGCAGCGGCAACTGAGTTACTCATACTTAGAATGAGTATAAAGAACAGGATTAAATAGGCCTTTTTATTCACTATATCCCCCCCTACCTGAAGACTAAATTACCCTGGGATACCTTTACATCCGGGTTTCCTGCTTCATCTATTTGAAAATCTACTGTAATCGTCATTGAATATGGTTGTTGATATTGCCTGAACTGCCAGCCATGTTCAATGGTTAGTCTGGCTACACGGTCCATCTGTTCAATGCCGGATGACTTATTGATTTCTATTGCCTCAATCAAGCCACTGGAGGATATATGGACCTGTATCTCCACAGTTCCTGTGACTGCCTGTCCTACCATATCCTTAGGATAGGTAATAGGTGCAGCACCAAATATAAGTTCTCCTGCACTGGGTGGCGGAGGAGGCGGTGGTGGCGTTTCTGTTTTTTCTTCAACTGCAGGGCTGCTTTCCCTTACCTGTTTATCAGGTTCATCCCTGGTCTCTACGTTTATTTCAATCTCCAGATCACTTTCTTCACTGGTCAATATTTCAGCCCCATCATCAATAGCAGGGCTTTTTTCCACCAGGGTTTCTTCAATTTTTTCTACCGGACTTTCTTCTACCGGTGCAGGGGGTGTTTCCTCTTTTACTACTGTAGTTTTAGCAGGAGGAGAAATTACCTCTTCCCTCCTGACTTCTTCCCTTTCCTCTCTTATTTCCTGAATCTCTGGTTCAGGTTCTTTCTTTTCAACTACAGTCCTGGCCTGTGTGTTTTCTCTGCTTTCAGACTGGCTTCGCCTGTCTGAAATTTCCCCCCTATATTCTACCAGTTGTATAAAGCCATAACCTTGACCCTGGCCGTCAGGGCTGCTACCCATAACACTCAGTCTTCCATAAGGGACTATTATTAAGAATAGTAAATGGATAATAAGCGATAAGGCTATATACAGATATAAACTGTTAGGTTCCTGTTTATAACGCATAATATACTACTCCTTTTTATCAGCTGCTAAAGCCAGTTGATAAATACCTGCCTGTCGCAAACTATCCATGGCTGAAATAATAGATTCATACTTTACGTTGCGGTCAGCATTAATTATGGCAACAACCTGGTTGTTTTCTGCATAAATATCCCTTGCAATACTG
>JAAYRT010000070.1 GCA_012518635.1 Halanaerobiaceae bacterium
AATTATGAAAAGAGAACTGGTGTGTGTAAGATGGAAATAAGAGAAAAAGAAATGCTGACAGGAATAATAAAAGCTAAAGCAAGAGAAATAGGTTTTGATCTGGTAGGAATTGCTGCTGCTGAACCCTTTCAGCGGGCTTATTCTAACCTGAGGAAAAGAAAATTGTCAGACTTTGTTACTGCTGATATAGATTTGCTTACAAACCCAGCCAGGCATTTGTCTTCTGTAAAATCAATTATCGCCCTGGCTATTTCCTATGCCAGTAAAAATACAGGCACTGAAGAAGAGCAGTTTATTTCCCTTTATGCCAGGGGAAAGGATTATCACCAGATTATGCAGGCTAAAATGCAGGAATTAATCGAATTTATGAGAACAATGTCAGAGGATCTGGAGGCTGTGGCTTATTCAGATACTGGCTCCCTGCTGGACAGGGAAGCAGCCTATCAGGCAGGTTTAGGCTGGATAGGGAAGAACAATAATCTGATTAACCCTGAGCATGGTTCCTATCTCATTTTGGGGGAGATTTTGACTAATCTGCCGCTGCTGCCGGACGAACCCATGGAATCCAGATGTGGCAGTTGCCAATTGTGTATAGAGAGTTGTCCGGCTCAGGCTCTGCAACCCTATTGTCTGGATCCGGAGCTCTGTATAAGCTATATTACCCAGAAAAAGGATTTTCTATCTGAAAAAGAGAGGGAGATGATGGGTAACCACCTGTGGGGGTGTGATAACTGCCTCCAGGCCTGTCCCTATAACAGGAATGTCCCAGTTGATCTACACCCGGAATTTTATCCTCAACTCAGAGGAGATGTAGAGGAAATACTGGCTTTTAATAAAGATGATCTTCCTGCTGAATGGAAAGAGTCAGCCCTTCTCTGGCGAGGATTGCGGACCTTGAAGAGGAATACCCTGATAAATATGGGCAACCTGGGTAAGGAGGAAAATATCCCCTTATTAATAGATTATTTGCAGAATCCCTCTCCTGTATTGCGGGTTTACACAGTCTGGGCTTTAGGTAAATACAGGAAGGAAGAGATAAAAAAACTGCTTCAAAACCATTATTATAGTGAAAAAGATGATATGGTTAAAAAAGAAATAGAGAAGGTTTTTAAAAATAATAAATGGAGGGAGATAAATGATTAAGGCAAAGATCGAGGGAAAGGATTATAACTTTCCTAAAGGCATCACTCTGGAAGAGATGCTGGAAGAGACAAAGCTGCATGATAATAGAATTGTTGTTGCAGCCATTATGAATAACCGCCTGGTTGATTTATCGGATGCAGTGGAAGAGGATGCACAGATTAGATATGTAACCATGAATGAAGAAATGGGCAACCGTATCTACCGGCGCAGCCTGTACCTTGTCATGACCAGAGCAATTCAGGACCTTTATCCTGGCAGCAGGTTATTAATAGAACATTCCTTAAGTAATGGAATCTATTGTGAATTACACAAAGACCGGCCCCTTTGCAGCAGAGATCTGGCCCTTATTAAGGAAAAGATGATGGAATATATAAAGAGGGATCTCCCCATTAGAAAACTGGTAAAAAGCAAGAGTGAATTGGTGGAAATATTTGAAAAACAGGGTTATCTTGATAAAGTAGAGATCATGAGTTATCTGGAAAGAGATATATTTACTGTTTATGAATTAGAAGGAAATTATGATTATTATTTTTACAACCTGGCACCAAGGACAGGAATCCTGGATAGGTTTGATCTTCATCTCCAGATGCCTGGCTTCATCCTGCTCCATCCTAAAAAGGGCAAACCCTATGAGGTGCCTGAGTATGTTGAACAGGAAAAATTGGCAGGTGCCTTCCATGAATTTGAGAAATGGGGAAAAATAATTGGAGTTTCTACTGTCAATGATTTGAATAATATAATTAAAAAGGGGAAATTTAAAGACCTGGTCAATATTATGGAGGCTTTACATGAAAAGAAAATTGCCAAAATAGCAGACCAGATTGCCGAGGACCAGGATAAAAATAAAATCATCCTGATTGCCGGGCCTTCCTCTTCCGGGAAAACGACTTTTGCCCAGAGGTTATCCATCCAATTAAGGGTTAATGGTATAAATCCTGTTTCCATCTCAACAGATGATTATTTTGTTGATCGGGAGAAAACCCCGCGGGATGAAAATGGGGATTATGATTTTGAAGCTATTGAGGCAATTGACCTGGAGCTGCTAAACGAAGACTTACTGGCCCTTTTACAGGGAGAACGGGTGGAGATACCGACCTTTAATTTCTTGACCGGCAAAAGGGAATATCGGGGAAATTACTTACAGGTTGACAGGGAACATCCCATTATCATTGAAGGTATTCACAGCCTGAATGACCGGCTGACCGAGTTTATTCCTGAAAACAATAAATTTAAAATCTATATCAGTGCCTTGACCCAGATCAACATAGACAGGCATAACCGTATTCCTACTACTGATAATAGACTCCTGCGCAGGATGGTCAGGGATAATTTCTTCCGTAACAGTTCAGCAGCAGCTACCCTGGAGTGGTGGCCGGCAGTAAGAAAGGGAGAAGAAAAGAACATTTTCCCCTTCCAGGAAAATGCCGATGTTATGTTTAATTCCGGCCTTGTTTATGAACTGGCTATTCTGAAAAAGTACGCTACACCATTGCTGAAAGAGATTACACCGGAGGAAGAGGTATATTATCAGGCAGAAAGATTGCTGGAAATATTAGATTGTTTTTTACCCATGGATGAGGATGCCGTCCCTGGCAATTCTATACTGAAGGAATTTATTGGTGGCAGCATTTTTGAATAAATTATAATGAGTAGAATTTCTGGATGTGTTTTCTGGCTTCTGTCCAGTCACTTACCCTGATGATATCCTTATTTTCCCTGATATGCCTGTTATGGAATTTGTCAAAAAGGAGGACTGGAATGCCTTTACTGACCATTGCCTCAGTATTATAGGCATTGTCTTCCAGAAAAAGACTGATTCTTTTTTTAACAGCCAGAGGTGCTTTATCCTCTTCGTGATATAAGCTGGTGTAAAGAAGGCCGTTATTATCCAGCCATTCCCTTGTCAGCTCTTTGAACTCAGGCTCTCTGGCTGTTATCAGATGGATTTCAAAACCTTTATCATAAAGATAGTTAATTGTCTCTCTGGCTCCTACAGCCAGCCTTGCATTGGCATAGATAGTAGCAATGTTTTTTTCCAGGAAATCATTGATGATTTCCAGAGACAGGTCATAGGCCTCATCAAAATAGTAGGAATCCTTGACCCTTTCTATCTCATAGCCTAAATAATTACAGAGGGCATCGTGCCAGATATTATCATTAATATGGGTTTCATCAGTTATCACACCATCAATATCGATACCGATAATTCTTTCTGGATTCATTGGGAATCACCCCTTTGTTATTTTGCAAAATAGATCTTTTTTGAGGAAATACTAAATGAAATTTTATAACATTTTTACATATTAATCAAGTTTAATAGAGATATAGAATATGGAGGATACTTTATAGACATGACTGAAAATAATTATAAAAGAATTTTGGAAAAACTAGCTGCTGAATATCCGGAAGCAAAGACAGAGTTAAATTTTACTACTCCCTTTGAACTCCTGGTGGCAACAATTTTATCTGCCCAGACTACGGACAGGCAGGTCAATAAAGTTACTGCAGTACTCTTTAAAAAATACAATACTGCTGAGGATTTTGCCCGTCTTACCCCTGCAGAACTGGCAGAAGAGATTAAGTCTATCGGTTTGTATAGGAATAAGAGTAAATTTATAGTCGAAACCAGTAAGATTATCATGGAAGAATACGGGGGAGAGGTTCCAGCCATCAGGGAAGAACTGATGAAATTACCGGGGGTGGGTAGAAAGACAGCCAATGTTATCCTGTCTTCCGCCTTTAATAAGGCAGCTATAGCCGTTGATACACATGTTTTCAGGGTTGCCAATAGGATTGGGCTGGCCGATTCTGATAATGTCCTGGAAGTGGAAAAACAGCTAATGGAGAAGTTCCCGGAGGACCTATGGTCAAAATTACATCACTGGTTGATCTTTCATGGAAGAAGGGTATGTAAGGCCAGAAATCCGGCCTGTGACAGCTGTGTATTAAGGGAAGACTGTTTATATTATAATAAAAGAGGTGAGCTTAATGAAAAAAAATAATATTGTTCTTTTTGTTCTACTATTTCTTTTAATTAATTTAAACCTTTTTGCTGATTCCCGGTTGGAAGAGGGAATCAGGGAGTATAACAGGAGTAATTATACTGCTGCCATTGATTATCTTACAGATGTCTTAGTGGATGATGAAGATAATTTTTCAGCCCATTATTACCTTGGTTTATCTTATTTAAAGATTAATGAGTTTGAACTGGCTAAAAACAGCCTGGGTATTGCCAGGAGGTTATCCCCTGGCCATTATAAGGTTTACCTTAATCTAGGACGGACCCATTATAATCTAAAGGAGTATCAGGAAGCCCTGGATGTCCTGAACAGGGCTGAAGAGCTTGAAAGAACTGATGCCCAGATCTATAATGTTAAGGGTTTAGTCTACATGGATTTAGGGGATTATGAAAAAGCCATTGACAATTTCAAGAAAGCGGTAGACTTAAATCCGGCAAACTATTATGTTTTAAATAATCTGGGTTATCTTTATATCCTGAATAACCGCTTTGAGGAAGCCAGGGATGTCCTGGAAAAGGCTGTAAATTTAAATCCGCCGGTAGCTTATATTTATAATAATCTGGCTATAAGCCATGAAAATCTGGGTGATTATGAAAAGGCCAGACAATTTTACCGGCAGGCCCTGGAGGTGGATCCAGGCTATGCGAAGGCAAAAATAAATCTGGAAAGAATAAAGGATTTATAAAAAAGCTCCCGGCAAATCCGGGAGCTTATTTATCTTTACCCCAGGGTAATAACTTATGTATCAGGCCAGAATTTTTTACCTTTTTTTCATTGAGCCTGTAACGGATTTCTTTAATCAACTCCCTATCCCGCCGTTCCTGGGTTATGCTTAAGAGTTTTATTGCCTGCAGATATTCCTCCCTTAAATGTTTCTGGCCGTTTTTTAGATCCTCTATACCATTTTCTATCTGATCAAACTTTTCCAGTAAAGCATGTAAAAAATCAGCCGTATTCGGATCTGTATTTGCGATCAGGGTTGCTGCAATATCCTGCTTGCTTTTTTCCAGGTTCAGGATTTCCCGGACCTGTTTGATAGAATATTTTTGTTCATATAGATATCTCTTTATCTCCTTTAATAGGGCGATGTTTTCTTTGCTGTATTGCCTGTAGCCATTTTCATTTCTCTGTATATTAAGTATATTACCAAATTCAGATTCCCAATATCGTAGAGTGGATGGTGCCACGTTCAGAATTTTAGCAGCTTCTGAAGTGGTATATGTCTCCATTTGAACTTCTCCCTCCTTCCACGGAAACGCAATTTATTTTATATTTTTATAATTCTATATTTACTAATTAATTCCTGCTGAATGATTTGATTTAAAAGAGGATTTAGCTTTGCTTTAAAGAATAATTATATTATATCGGAACAGAAATAAACAAAAAAATTATATTTTCTACAAAATAGGAGGATATGATGAAGAAAAAACTATTGCTTGTTTTTACAACAGGAGTATTGCTGGGTTTTTCCCTGGTATTAATCAATTATTTTATCTTTACACCGGCGATAAATTCCAGCCAGGAGGTATTATCGGTCCTGGAGGAGCTCTCAACGGAGGAATGGGATTCCTTATTTGTTGAGGCAAAAAGGGAATATTATAAAGGAAATCTGGAAAAGGCAATCAATATTTATGAGAGACTGCTCAATACAACTCATGATAAAAGGGAGCCCTTAAAAAATCTTTATTATATATGCAAGGAAATGGGTGATTATGAAAGGTCTAATTATTATCTGGATTTTTTACTAAAGGAAGAGAAAGATAATTATTACTGGAAATATAAATATGGTATTAATCTTTATCTGACAGGCCAGCGGGAAGAGGCCAGGGGGATCCTGGAAGAAGTTTATGCTCATTATAGGGAAAGAGATTCAGGTGAACTGGATAAGAAGGAACTATCTATTTTGGTCTATTACCTGGGACAGGTGTATTTTGCAGGTGGAAAAGTGGAGGAAGCTGAAAATTTCTATAATCAGGGTATTGAAATTAGGCCAGAACAGGTGCTAAATTATATCGGGCTGGCTGAATTATACAGGTATAAGGAAGATTATGTAAAAGCAATAGATTATTATCTTGCTGCCCTAAAGCGGGACAGCAGCCTGGCTGATTTTTATCCGGAGATAGCTAAACTCTATGATAAATTAGGAAATAATAAAGAAGCTTTATATTATTGGAACCGCAGCCGTATGACCGGCCATAGCACAGTGCTGGCCAGGAAAAGGATAGAGGAAATTACAAAAAAGCATCCGGAATTTGTTGAAGAAGAGAAAAAGGTTAAGGATTTAGAAAGGGAAACAATCAAGTGGCTGAGGGTCAGAAACTATTCTATTCCTGAAGATACAGTACCGGTAATCAGGGTGGGTATTGTTGATAATGTTAATAAAGTTTCCTTTAAGGCTGGAAGTGATTTTGAAATACTGGATAAGAATAATAATATCTTAATGAAAGGCAGTAGGGATTTAGCCTATAGGATTGATTTTGCCAATGGGATTTTTAAAATTTATCAGGAAGAGACAATGATTAAAACCATCCATAGCAAGGAAGCCCTGTTGATAGAATTGATAGATAACTCTTATCCAATACTCCTATATGATATCTCCTATGGTGCAGGTTATTTCTGGGCAGGAACGGAAGACAGGCAGTACCGTGGGATAATGGAATTGTATCCGGCAGGGAATAATGATTTCCATATAATCAATATTTTAAATATGGAGGAGTATCTTTTTTCAGTAGTTCCGGCCGAGATGCCGGCCTGGTGGCCTGATGAAGCTATTAAGGCCCAGGCCATTGCTGCCCGTAGTTATGCCATGAGTAATCTGGGCAGACATAGAAGCAAGGGATATGATCTCTGTGATACTGTTCACTGTGCAGCCTATAATGGAGTGAGAGCAGAGACGGAGAAGACCAATAAATTGATACTGGAGACCCTGGGTGAAGTAGCGGTACATGGTAATAAGGTCATAAATACGGTTTTCAGTAGCAATAGTGGCGGTTTCTCGGAAAAGAGCCAGGAAATTTGGGGAAATGATTATCCCTATTTACAGGGAGCCAATAATTTGCTGGACAGCTCTTTTCAGTTTCCCCTGGAACCCTATGAACTGGAAAGATGGTTGAGGACAGAACCTGAATCATTTTCCAGAACCAGTTTTGCAGGTAATAATATTTATAGATGGATAAAGGTGATAGATTCTGCTTACCTTGTTGATAAATATAATCTGCAGGAACTGGTAGATTTGATACCCCTAAAACGCAGTATAGGTGGTACTGTAGGCGAAGTAATTATAAAAGGGAAGGAAAGAGAACAGGTGATTAAAGGTGACAGTATCAGGAGTGCTCTGGGTGGATTAAAGAGTAACCGTTTCATACTGGAGAAGGTATATTCTGAAGAAGGAAGGATTGACAAAATAATATTCTATGGCAGCGGCTGGGGCCACCATGTGGGAATGGACCAGACTGCAGCTGCTGAGATGGCGCGTAGAGAATATACCTATAAAGAGATAATAGAACATTTTTATCAGGATAGCAGTATAGAAAAAAGGTATTAGATGTTTTAAGTTAGAAACCCCGGGAAACCGGGGTTTTCTATATATATCCCATGGGCAAAAATGTATATAAAAAAAGATAATGGTAAAAATATATAGCATAGTATAAGTAAAGAATGGAGGTTCTTATATGGGTTTAAGAAGAAAATTCCTGCTGGCATTATTCATAGTAATACTGCTGACATCAATAATTAATGCTAAGGGATTTATAAACTACCTGGTCAAGAAAGGAGATAGTCTGTCAAAGATAGCCAGCAAATTTAATGTAACTTTACAGGAATTAATTGAAATAAATCAGATTCAAAACCCGGATTTGATTTATGTAAACCAGGAGATAAAAATACCAGTAAATGAAGAAAAATATAGGGTAAGAAAGGGGGATTCTCTCTGGAAGATTGCAGAAAAATTTGCTGTTAGGGTTAGCAGTCTAATTAAAGCAAATAATATTACAACACCTGATAAGATCTATATTGGCCAGGAATTATTAATTCCAGCCAGGGAAAGTAAAGAGCAATATGAGTTGGCTTCAAGGGCTCAGGGGGTCAACTATATCTGGCCGGTACAGGGAAAGATAAGCTCTTATTATGGTTGGCGGGAACATCCAATTTATAAAGAAAGATTATTTCATACAGGTATTGATATAGCAGTACCCTATGGTACACCGATCTATGCAGCTGCAGCAGGGGTGGTAGAGTATAGCGGTTGGTCTGAAGGTTATGGTAATCTGGTTATCATCAGACATAGGGATAACAGCCAGACCTATTACGGCCATAATCTAAAATTGCTGGTCAGGAAGGATGAACAGGTAAAACAAGGAAAGGTAATAGCCTTTAGTGGTAATAGTGGTGCTTCAACCGGCCCCCACTTACATTTTGAAATCAGGATTGATAATAGACATGTTGATCCCTTGAGATACCTTGACAGCAATTATCTGAATAGGAATATAAGGTAGATAAGGAGGTAAAGATTGAAAAGGGAAGAGAAAATAGATGAAATAGTACATTTTGTCAGCAAATATCCAGATTCTATAGCCAGCAGGGCGATATTGAGAAGATATTATATGAACAATAATCTATACGAGACCAGTAAGGAACTGGCCATCCATTTAAAGGAGGTACTGGAAGAAAAGGAGACTGAGGAGATAGATTTTTGTTTTTATCTGGTTAAATGAAAAGGCTGCAGTATTTTATTTGACAAGGTAGTCATTCTAAAGTAAAATTTATAATAAATATTACACTATTACATAATAGGGTTGATAACTTTGAAGATAAGATTTTTAGGAACTGGAACCTCCCATGGAGTACCCCTCCTGGGTTGTAATTGTGAAACCTGCAGCTCTACAGACCAGAGAAACAAAAGATACCGCTCTGCTCTATTCTTAGAAAAGGATGGCAAATCCTTTTTGATTGATACTCCCCAGGAGTTG
Source organism: Halanaerobiaceae bacterium (assembly GCA_012518635.1). Taxonomy (GTDB): domain Bacteria; phylum Bacillota; class Halanaerobiia; order Halanaerobiales; family DTU029; genus DTU029. The sequence goes on from JAAYRT010000070.1 coordinate 9,131, forward strand.
CGTTTACAATTGCTGGATTATGAAATTACCTGGGTTGATGCAGTTTTATATACACATCCCCATGCTGATCATATCCTGGGTTTTGATGATCTCCGTTCTATTAACAGAATAACAGGGGAAAGTGTGCAATGCTATGGTAATGACTTCACAATCAATGAAATTTACCGGGTCTTTCAATATGTTTTTAAACCTGTCCAGGTCGGTGGCGGTTTACCCCAGGTCTCCCTAAATATTATCAACAAGCCCTTTAATATATCCGGTATAGAGATTATACCCTTACCTGTAAAACACGGTAAGCTGGATATATTGGGTTACCGGATAGGTGATTTTGCCTATATAACTGACTGTAGTCATATACCGGAGGAGACTATGGAATTGCTTTACGGGGTAAAAGTTCTGGTTCTGGGAGCCCTGCGTTTCAGGAAACATACTACCCATATGACCATTGATGAAGCTATTGCTGTTATTCAAAGACTCAGGCCGGCCAAGGCCTTCCTGACTCACCTATCTCATGATGTGGAATATAATTCTACTCAGGCAATTTTGCCAGAAGGAATATATCTTGCCTATGATGGACTGAAAGTGGACTTAGAGGAGGAATTAAGATGAATATTGTCCTGATAGAACCAGAAATACCGCAAAACACCGGGAATATTGCCCGGACCTGTGCTGTAACCAGGAGCAGTCTCTTCCTTGTCGGCCCTCTGGGTTTTTCCCTGGATAATAAATATTTAAAAAGGGCCGGACTGGATTATTGGGATAAATTAGATATCCATTATTATGACTCCTTTACTGATTTATTGAAGGATTATCCGGATAGGACCTTTTATTTTGCTACAACTAAAGCCAGAAAATGTTATACCGAAGTTTCCTATCAGTATAATGATTTTATTGTGTTTGGTAAAGAAACCGCAGGTTTACCTGAATCATTATTACAGAATAATTTGGATAGATGTATCCGGATCCCTATGGGTGGTGAATTGAGATCCCTGAATTTATCCAATTCAGCTGCCATTATCTTATATGAGGCCCTCAGGCAGCTGGATTTTCCCGGTCTTGAAAAAGGAGGAAAATTTACGTAAAGCTCAAATAATGCAGGAATTTTCATCATTGTTGTAGAATATTAGAATAGTTGTTATTTTCCCGGCCAAATATATGCAGCCATTTATATACATATTTTAATTCTAAGAACAGGGAGGATTATTCATGGGAAAAAAAGGACTTATACTTATTTTTATTTTTTTCATAATTCTTAATATACATATAGGAGCAGCAAGATATGAACTAGGAGACCGGGGCCAGGAGGTTAAGCAAATACAACAATATCTATATGATATAGGTTATGATGTAGAGATTGACGGTATATTCGGCCACCGCACCAGTGAAATTGTTAAAAACTTTCAACACAACCATGGTTTGAAGGTCGATGGAATCGTAGGAGAAGAGACCCTGGCTATTCTGGAAGAAATGGTTAAAGATATAACCTATATTGTCCAACCAGGTGATACCCTTTCAGAGATAGCAGTAAAACACAATATAACTGTTAAAGCTTTGAAGGATTTTAATCAATTGAAGAATGATTTAATAAGGATTGGCCAGGAATTAAAAATTCCCAGGACCGGGATAGGCGGAGGAGAAGATGGTAATGTCTATACCAATATCTTTCATGAAGTCCGGCCTGGTGATTCATTATATTTATTGGCCCGTAAGTATGGAGTGGAAATAGAAACCATCAGATTGGCCAATAACTTGAGAAGTGACATTATTTATGTGGGGCAGAATCTGGTTATACCTCATTTAAAGAGAGATATAAACCAGCCCTTTGAATTAAAAAAGGGTGCCTTTATCTGGCCTGTATTAGGAAGAATTTCTTCCGGTTATGGCTACAGGATTCATCCGATCCGGGGAGAAAGGCACTTTCACGGGGGAATCGATATAGCAGTTCCGCTGGGAACCCCGATCAGGGCTGCAGCAGCCGGAACAGTGGTCCAGAGTGGATATATAAATGGTTTTGGCAAGACAATAGTTATCGATCATGGTAATGGTATACAGACACTATATGCCCATAATTCTAGATTGTTGGTCAGGGCAGGGGCCCAGGTGAACCTCGGCCAGGTGATTGCCCTGGCAGGGAGTACAGGAACCAGCACCGGCAGCCATCTGGACTTCCGTATTTATAAAGACAGCAATACTGTAAATCCCCTTAACTACTTACCATAGTATAAAAGACCATATAGAAATAAAAAACCCCTTAAAGGGGTTTTTCTTATTTAGACAGCATAATTTTCCTTGCTTTTTTCTGTTGTCAATACTTTATCATAGGTTTGCCGATCTTTAAACTCTTCTTTTTTTCCATGATTCCACTGGGAAACAGGTGTTAGAAACCCAACTACTCTGGAATAAATTTCACATTTTTGTCTTTTCATTACTATGACCTCCCTTTAATTTCTAATCTCTACATTTTTTATATAAGAACTGGCTATATCTTTAAACTCCTCCAGTGTAGAAGGAGGAAAGCCGTTCACTTCCATTAGCTCTGGATCATAAGTATTACTAGGCCGGAAATTCTGGATAAAATATCTTTTGCTTCCTTTCAGTAACTGGACAATTTCCAATAGATCACTTTTGGCGTGGATTCCGGGTACAAAAGTGGTGCGGAATTCGTAATCTATCCCTGCCTCTTTTAGCAAAGTTATACTTCTGAATATATGAGAAGTATTTACTTTACTGCCGGTAATTTCATCATATCTATCCAGAGGTCCTTTTACATCCATGGCTATATAGTCGACTAAACAATCATCCAGTATTTTTTTGATAAATTCTGGATTACTGCCATTTGTATCCAGCTTAATATTCAGCCCGATTTTCCTGATCTTTGCTAAAAAATCATATAAACCTGCCTGTAAGGTTGGTTCTCCTCCTGTAATGCTTACCCCGTCTATTAAACCTCTTCTTTTTTCCAAAAAACTGTAGACAGAGTCCAGAGGAAAATATTCTCCGTCCCTGCTCTCCAGCCCTATTAGTTCTGAATTATGGCAATAGGGACACCTGAAATTACATCCCTGTGTGAAGAGGACGGAGACAATTTTCCCTGGATATTCAATAAGACTGGTTTTCTGTATTCCACTGATTTTCATTGCAAAACCTCATTTTTTATGCTATGTCAGGCTGATAACCCATTTCGGCATCACATTTCGGACAATACTCGTGCTCACCGGCCAGGTAGCCATGTATTGGACAGATGCTGAAGGAAGGGGTAATGGTGAAATAAGGCAGTTTGAAGTTCTCAGCAATC
>JAAYRT010000071.1 GCA_012518635.1 Halanaerobiaceae bacterium
ACCTTACCCACCTGGTCCATAATAACCAGATATACGGCCTGACAAAAGGACAGGCCTCACCTACAACTGGTTTTGAAATCAAGACAGCTGTGCAGCCGGAGGGAGTTACTTCCGAACCCTTTAATCCAATACCCTTTGCTGTGGCCATGCGGGCCAGTTTTGTGGCCAGGGGTTTTGTCGGTGAGAGGGAACATCTGCAGGAGCTGATTAAGGCTGCCATAATGCATAAGGGTTATGCCCTTGTCGATATCCTGCAGCCCTGTGTAACCTTCAACAAGGTCAATACCTACCAGTGGTACCAGGAAAGGGTCTATAAATTGGGTGATGATTATGACCCGGCTGATTACATGGCAGCAATGGAAAAGGCCAATGAATGGGGTGACAGGATCCCTATTGGAATAATCTATAAGGAAGAGAAAAAGACCTTCAGGGAAAAGCTGGCCATTGATGATGAAGGCCCCCTGGTAGGAAAGGGCTTCAATCCTGCTGAATTATCCTTTTTACTGGATGACTTCAGGTAGGAGCCTGATATCTTTTTTTCACAAATGACAGAGAGGGAGTATACCTTGTTATATAGAGGTATATTTCCCTTTTTTCTTTACCATTTACTTGAAAAGTGGGAAAAACCCTTGCATACTGTTTGATTCTCGTATAAAATGTAAAGCGCATTGAGTATTTCAAGTTCTTTACTACGAAAATTAACAGTGACCACTGTAGGGATACAGGGAAGGCAATTAGCATTTCCGGAAATGGAAAAACTCATGGCAGAATAATTGGAAAGGAGGTGCCGGAAGATGAAAAAAGCCCTCAATGTATTTTTATTATTGGGTCTCCTGCTTATTACTGGAAATCAAAGGTTTATATCTACACCGGAACAGAGGGAACAGTATTTTGCTGCCGCCCTTGCTGATATCAGTTCGTATCAGGGCAGGGAAGCATCCCCTGGATTTTCCAATCTTCATCAAGAAGATGAAAGCCAGGCAGAGGATGATGAACTTTATGGGATAGGCGGCCAGTTTGCGATAGATAATCAGCTGAGGGATGAAGGCCAGCAGGCAATTGCTGTGGCGGCTGTTGCTGCTGATTTAAATAATGCTGAATTAAATGATATTAATGCTGAAAAAGTTGAAGAAGATATGGCAGAAGTGAAGAGCCAGAGTACTGTTTCTGTAAAGAAGGAATCCCTGCTGGAGCAGATAAGGATTCACAAGGTTCAGAGAGGAGAAAGCCTCTGGACCATAGCGGCCAAATACGGTATTGATATTGATACCCTGATAGGTGCCAATGATATAGCGGATATGAATAGGATCCGGATTGGTGATTCACTGAGGATTTTACCTGTAAAGGGGATTCTGTATAGGATAAATCCTGGAGAGAATCTCTGGAGTATTGCCAGACAATTTAATATCTCCATTGATAAAATAGTTGAGGCCAATGCTATAGAGGATCCTGATCTGGTTCAGCCGGGAACAAGCCTGCTGCTGCCGGGGGCAAAGCCTGAGTTTGGTTATAAGGATAGGTTAGCCAAGCAGTTTATTTATCCAGTGAAAGGGAGAATATCCTCCTATTTTGGTCCAAGGTGGGGAAGGAATCATGATGGGATTGATTTTGCTGTCAATACAGGTACTGAGGTCAGGGCTGCCCGGTCCGGCCGTGTCGTGTACAGTCAATGGGCCAATGGTTATGGTTATACAGTGGTCATAGAACATCAGAAAGGTGTCCGGACCTTATATGCCCATAATTCCCGCCTGCTGGTTCATGGAGGCCAGTGGGTTGAGCAGGGACAGGTGATTGCCCTTTCAGGAAATACTGGTAACTCCACCGGCCCTCATTTGCATTTTGAGATTCAGATTAACGGTCAACCGGTAAATCCATTGAATTATTTACGTTAGAAAAATGAAGAATAATGATCTGGCGCTGAAAGGCGCCTTTTTTATTTGAAATAAACATATGCTTGATACCATAGTAAAATAATGGTATGATATAGAACACATGTTGAAATGAGCCGGGGTGTAAGAATTTGCTTTTTAATGATTAATGCCTTAAAATGATAGTATTAGTATTCAGTTGAGAAATGAGTGAGTTTCTTGTTTGGATATGTCCGGCCCTGTAAAGAAGAACTTAAAGTAAAGGAATATAATATGTTTAGAGCAGTGTACTGTGGTCTCTGTAAGACCCTGGGCCAATCTGCCAATCAGCTCTGTCGTTTTGGCCTTAGTTATGATTTCACTTTTCTTGCTTTATTGTTGATAGCCCTGGATGAAGAGGAGTCCCGGCTGGCTCAGGAAAGCTGCCTGGCCAATCCCTTCAGGAAAAAGGCAGTTGTAAAGAGGAACAGGCACCTGGAGTATGCAGCAGATATGAGTAATATCTTTACCTACTTAAAGTTAGTGGATGACTGGCAGGATGAGCATTCTATCAGGGCCTTATTGACCATGCCTGTTTTTTATTTGCCTGTGAAAGCCGGTAGGAGGAGATATGAGGATAAATATAATTTTTTTAGGGAGTTACTGCAGGAATTGACTGCTTTAGAGGCCTCACAAAATAATCTCCTTGATAAAAGTGCGGACCTTTTTGCCCGGATTATGACCGGGATTTTTACACCGGATTATATAGAGGGGGAGAGAGAGAAACGGGTACTCCGGTTCCTCGGTTATAATCTTGGCCGCTGGATTTATATCCTGGATGCCTATAGTGATCTGGAAGAGGACTTAGATAATTCTAATTATAATCCCCTTATACTGCAGTATGAATATAGGAAAGGGGAGGGGCTGGAGAGTTTTAAGAAGCGGATACAGGAACCGGTGGAGTTTACCCTTACCTATACCCTGAGCAATCTGGCCAAAGGATATGAG
>JAAYRT010000072.1 GCA_012518635.1 Halanaerobiaceae bacterium
GTCTGGAAACCATTTATGGCTACAAAAGCATAACCAGGTTTGACCTGGCGGGAATCGCAGGTGACTCCACTAATGACGGGCAGTTTTTGCCGGCTTACTGGTTCTTCCATTTCTATGACCTCCAGATTATATCTACATATATATTATAGCTATGTAGGTGAGTTTGATACTAATATTTGTATAAAATTATCTATAATTTCTTGAAAGAGAAAAAATAAAATGATAAAATAAATGTGTACATTTTTGTGCACAATATTGGGGTGGATTATTAATGAAGTTTTCCCGCATCGGCAACAAAATAATCAATAATGACCGGATCGACAGGGTGATTCAGAAGATTATCACCTTACGGGAAGAGGGTTATTCCCAATCCCAGGTAGCCAAGGCCCTTGATGTAGAAAGGAGTTTTATTTCCAGACTGGAGAGGATCGGGGAAGTCAGGAGGGGAAAAAAGATTGCCCTGCTGGGTTTTCCCATTAAGAATAAGGAAGAGGTTTTGGAGCTGGGCCGGAAATATGCCCTGGACTATCTCCTGGTGATGACTGAAGAAGAGAGGTGGGCCTTTCTGGAGGAGAAAAAGGGCCTGGAATTGTTTAATGAGATAATTGAGATAATGGTTAAGTTAAAGGAATTTGATTTGATTATTTTCATAGGTTCTGATATGAGACTGGATCTGATGGAAAAACTCATAGAGGGAAATGTAATCGGTATAGAACTGGGGAAATCTCCATTAAAACAGGACCAATATGTTGATATAGATAGAGTAGAAAATATTATTAAATCCTTTATAAAATGAATGGAGTGACCGAAATGAAGAGGGTAATCAGTATCAGCCTGGGTTCCAGTAAGAGGGACCATGTTGTCCAGACCCGAATCCTTGGTGAAGATTTTCTAATTGAAAGAAGGGGTACAGACGGTTGTAAGAAAAAGGCTTATCAGTTGTTTACTGAACTTGACGGCCAATATGATGCTTTTGGCATCGGCGGTATAGACCTTTACATATATACCAGCAAGAACAAATATACTTTCCGGGATGCCAAAAAGTTGATCAAAGATGTACGTTATACCCCGGCTGTAGATGGCAGCGGGTTGAAAAACACCCTGGAGAGGATGGTAATAGAATACCTGGAAGAAAAATTGGACATGGATTTCCGGAATAAAAGGGTTTTGATGGTTGCCGCTGTTGACCGTTTCGGAATGGCAGAAACCTTTGCCAGCCTGAGGGCAGATACAGTATTTGGAGATTTAATCTTCGGCCTTGGTATTCCGATCGGGATCAAGTCCTTAAAGAATTTACACAGGATAGCCAGCGTGGTTGCTCCTATTATTACCCTGGCACCCATTGAATGGGTTTATCCGACAGGTAGCAAACAGGAGATTTCGGCCAGATTAAAGGAGAGATACAGAAAATATTATCTGGAAGCAGATGTCATAGCCGGTGATTTTCTTTTCATAAAAAGATATATGCCTGACTACCTGGAGGGAAAAATAATCATAACCAACACTGTTACTGCGGATAATATAAAGGAGTTGGAGCAAAAAGGAGTCAGGTTGTTAATAACGACAACTCCAGAACTAAATGGCAGGTCATTTGGTACAAATGTCATGGAGGCTGTTCTGGTAGCCCTCTCAGGTGTGAAGGACAGGCAATTGCGGCAGGAAGAATATGTTGAGTTGTTGAGAAAAATCAAATTTGCACCGAGGGTCATCGATTTTGCAGGTAGTACAGGGACCCAGGAATATGTGTAAAGGAATGAGGCAATAAGATGGATAAATTTGCTTTTATCATACATCCACTGGAGAGAGAAGACATTTACCGGAAATTCTCCTGGGCAGAGAAGATGCCGGAAACAGTAGTGGACCACTTTGTAAAACTGATTCCTCCTGTCAAAGCAGCCCATATTACAGGTATTAAATCAAAAACAGGTAAGGAGATTGAAGGGTTTTTTATAGGATTACCACTGACTGCAAAGCAGATTTTGACCCTGCCCCTGGAAAAGGTCCTGAAAAAGATCATAAAGGCCTGTAAGTTGGCAGAGGATTTAGGAGCCGGGATTGTCGGCCTGGGTGCCTTTACTTCTGTGGTCGGAGATAAGGGGATCAGTATTGCCAGAGAAATTGATATACCGGTAACAACAGGGAATAGCTATACTGTTGCCACTGCCATAGAGGGTACAAAACTGGCTGCAGTAAAGATGGGCCACCACCTGGCTGATTCAACCCTGTTAGTGGTGGGAGCCACAGGCTCTATAGGCAGGGCAGTCTCTTTGATGATGGCTAAGGATGTTAAGCGTTTAATTCTGGTAGCCCGCAATATTGAAAAACTGGAGCTGTTAAAGGATGAATTACAGCAGATGAATCCCCATTTGGAGGTAGCCTATACCCTGGATGTTGACCGGGCCCTGCAAGAAGCCCAGCTGGTTATAAGTGCTTCCGGGGCAGTTGAGGCCCTGATTAACCCTTTCCATATACAGCCAGGGGCAGTCCTCTGTGATGTGGCCCGCCCCCGGGATGTGGCAGCAAGTGTCAGCAGGGAAAGGGATGATGTCCTGGTCATAGAGGGGGGGATTGTTGAAGTACCGGGAGAGGTTGATTTTAATTTTAATTTTGGTTATCCCCCGGGTACGGCTTATGCCTGCATGGCTGAAACCATGATGTTGACATTGGAAGAAAGGTTTACTGGGGACTATAGCCTCGGCCCAATAATTGAAGTTGAAAAGGTACAGGAAACAATGGAGCTGGCAGAAAAACACGGCTTTAAACTGGCAGGCCTGAGGAATTCGGAAAGGGCTATAAGTGAAGACCAGATCAGTGAAATCAGAAGGAAAGCAGAGGAAAAGATTATGGCCTTTCTTTAATTTTTAGAAGAAAGAGGAAAGAATCTTGACAAATATAACACTCTAACTTATAATAATTAATAATTGGAATATACATAATAGTGTCAAGCAGACAGTCTTGACACTATTTTTTAAGTGGATTAGTTTTACACCTTGATTATACCTATCACTCTTCGTGGGCTGTTCAATACCTTGCATAGTGTGGAGGTATATTTTTTCTGTTTTTTTGTATAATTTAATGATTCTTCTAATACCATTTGAAATTGGAGGATAAAATTTTTTGTAAAGGGGACGAAGTCGATGGAAGAGATTTTATTGACTCAGGAAGGATATGAGAAACTTCAGGAGGAGTTAAGTAATTTAATCAATGTAAAACGGAGAGAGATAGCTAAAAAGATAAAAGCCGCCAGGGAGTTTGGCGATATAAGTGAAAACTCTGAGTATGATGATGCTAAAAATGAACAGGCCTTTATTGAAGGCCGTATAAAAGAGATTGAGAATATGCTGCGGAATGCCCGGATAGTTAAAGATGATGAAATTACCGGCAAGACGGTAAGTCTGGGTACAACAGTTGGGTTGCGTGAACTGGAGACCGGAGATGAGTTTTCATATACAATTGTTGGTTCAGTAGAATCTGATCCTTTGAATTTTAAGATTTCCAATGAATCACCGATCGGGAAGGCCATTTTAGGCCATAAAAAAGGAGATGTCGTTAAAGTAGAAGTACCGTCAGGTATAATGGAATTCGAAATATTATCCATAGAAAAATCAAAAAAGGAGTAAGTTGCCATGACTACTGAAAATATGAATACGGACAAAATAGAAGATCTGAATATATTAATGAGGCAGAGAAGAGAGAAATTAGTTGAATTGAGGGAAAGCAATATAGAGCCCTATGGGGAAAAATATGAATTTACTCATTATGCTGCTGACATTATAGAGAGATTCGAAGAACTGGATGGAGAACCGGCTTCTCTTTCTGGCAGGATTATGGCTATGAGAACACATGGTAAGGCCAGTTTTGCAGACCTAATGGACTCTTCTGGCAGGATTCAGCTCTATGTCAGGGTAAATGAACTTGGTGAAGAAGGATATGAACTATTTAACAGTCTTGACATCGGTGATATCATTGGTGTCAGCGGAACCATATTTAAGACCCGTATGGGCCAGATCTCCATTAATGTGAAGGACTTCACTATTTTGAGCAAGTCACTCCGCCCTTTGCCGGAAAAATGGCATGGTTTAAAGGATAAGGAAACCCGCTACCGGCAGCGTTATGTTGATTTGATTGTAAATCCGGAGGTCAAGAAGACCTTTGAATTGAGAAGTAAGATAATCAGAGAGATTAGAAAATATCTTGACGAAAAAGGTTTCCTGGAAGTAGAGACACCTATGATGCATCCAATCCCTGGTGGAACCAGTGCCCGCCCCTTTATAACTCACCACAATACCCTGGACATTGATTTATACATGAGAATTGCACCGGAATTATACCTGAAAAGGCTGATTGTGGGCGGTTTTGAGAAGATATATGAATTAAACAGAAATTTCCGTAATGAGGGAATGTCCTACAAGCATAATCCGGAGTTTACGATGATCGAGTTATATCAGGCAAATGCTGATTATACCGACATGATGGATTTGATGGAAGGGATGGTTGCCCATGTGGCAGAAAATGTCCTGGGCACGACCCGGATTAATTATCAGGGACAGGAGATTGACTTGACCCCGCCATGGCACCGTTTAACCATGGTTGATGCTGTCAAAGAATATACAGGTATTGATTTTAATGAAATAAAGAGTGATGAAGAGGCAAGAACAGCCGCTAAAGAGCTGGGCCTTGAAGCAGGAAAAGGTGATACTAAAGGCACGATACTCAATCTTATTTTTGAAGAAAAGGTTGAAGAAAAACTCATTCAGCCTACCTTTATCATGAATTATCCTATTGAGATATCACCCCTGGCAGCTAAAATGAAAGAAGATCCCATGTATACCTATCGTTTTGAAGCCTTCATCAATGGCTGGGAGTTAAGCAATGCCTTTACAGAATTAAATGATCCCATTGATCAGCGGGAAAGGTTTGAAGAACAGATGAAGAAACGGGCTGCAGGTGATGACGAGGCCCATATGATGGACGAAGACTTCATCCGCGCCCTTGAATATGGTATGCCTCCAACTGGCGGGCTTGGTATAGGTATTGATAGATTAGTGATGCTTTTAACAGATTCACCTTCTATAAGGGATGTAATATTATTCCCGACTATGCGGCCTGAACAATAGGAGATGTTCTCTTCTTGCCTGCTAAAGTCGTTATAAAAGGAAACAGAGATAAGGTATATAGAAGTCAACACTGTAATAAAAGTGTTGACTTTTCTGTATTGATATATATTAAATATATTTAACTATATCTTATAGCCAGGGTTACTCCTATTTTATAAATAAGTATCAGGAGATGAGGAGATGAAGATATTAATTGCACCGGACTCCTTTAAAGGGAGCCTGACTGCCAGGGAAGCGGCAGATAATATTGAGAAAGGTATATTAAAGGTGTATCCAGGGGCGGAAATCTATAATTTACCTCTGGCTGATGGAGGCGAGGGGACTGTTGATGCTTTGATCTATGCAACGGGCGGCAGGAAAATCTATAAGGAAGTTACCGGCCCGCTGGGAGATCCTGTAAAAGCTTGTTTTGGTATATTGGGAAATGAAAATATAGCTGTGATTGAAACAGCTGCTGCCTCCGGACTGGTTCTGGTTCCGGCCGGTAAGGCCGATCCTTTGAAAGCGACAAGTTTCGGGACAGGAGAATTAATTAAGGCAGCCCTGGATGAAGGAGTGGATAAAATTATTATCGGTCTGGGAGGCAGTGCGACAGTTGATGGCGGAGTAGGCCTGGTCCAGGCATTGGGTATTGGTTTTAAGGACAGTTCAGGCAAGGAAGCCGGCTTTGGCGGAGCTGCATTGGCCGGCATAAAAAGGATAGACTCCAGCAATCTGGATATAAGAGTAAGGGATGTTGAATTTATCATTGCCAGTGATGTCAGTAATCCTTTATATGGTCCTGATGGGGCGGCCTATGTTTTCGGGCCCCAGAAGGGAGCAACTCCTGAGATGGTGAAGTTACTTGATGCCGGCTTGCAGAATCTGGCCAGGGTCATAAAAAAGGAAACTGGGAAAGAGGTAGCCCGGCTTTCGGGAGCAGGTGCTGCCGGCGGAATAGGCGCGGCTCTGCTGGCCTTTCTGGATGCCCGGATGAAATCCGGTATTGATTTAATTCTGGAAATCTACGATTTTGATAATATCCTCAGGGAAGTAGACCTGGTCATAACAGGTGAAGGAAGGCTGGACAGGCAGACACTGATGGGGAAAGCTCCCTTTGGTGTTGCAAAACGGGCCAATAAATTCAATATTCCAGTGATAGCTCTTGCTGGTTCAGTAGAGAGTGAAGCAATAGATAAATTAAATCAATATTTTACTGCAGCCTTAAGTATTGTACAGGAACCGGGGTCAATTGAAGAAGTGATGGCTAATTCAAAGACCTGGCTCCAGTTAAGCACACAGCAGATTATGCAGCTTATCAAACCCTCATAAATAAAAACATGTTAGATAAATAACAAAATAATGGTATAATAAAGCAAATATGTTGATAGCACCCGGGCAGAGTGATAAAATAATAATGATATAAGTATATAAATTAATATAATAATATAGATAATAAATAAAAGGGGTGACTTAATGCTAAAGAAAATAAATGTCCGGACAAAAAGTCAGACTGAGTTTGTTGATATAACAAGAGAGATAAGGCAGATAGTAAAGGAAAGTGGTATCTCTGATGGGCTAGTCACTGTTTTCATCCCTCATACCACTGCTGCGGTTACTATAAATGAAAATGCTGATCCTGATGTAGTAAGTGATATTATAATGGAGATTAATAAGATAATCCCATTCCATGATTCCTATAAGCATTTTGAAGGTAATTCAGCTGCCCATATAAAAAGCAGTCTTTTTGGTGTTTCTGAAAGTATCATTATAGCAGATGGAGAATTATTACTTGGTACCTGGCAGGGTATTTATTTCTGCGAATTTGACGGGCCAAGGCATAGAAAAGTTTTTGTAAAAATAAATGCAGGATAGCATAAAAAAGCCCTTGACAGCCTAAAATAAACATGTTAAGATAACAAATGTCGCTAAAAAACCTGTAATAAAACAGGTCAAAAAAATAAATAAAAAACCACTTGACAGTCTATTTGAAAGATGTTAAGATAA
>JAAYRT010000073.1 GCA_012518635.1 Halanaerobiaceae bacterium
CCAGTATGCCAACGTACTTACCAATTGTACCAGTTCTAAGAATACCGGAAAAAGAAAAATTAATTAAAATAGCCAGTAATAATCCTGCTGCTAAACCTAGAATCCCGACAACTATCTTCCGCCAGGATAGTTCTTTCAAAAAATTCTCAAAACTAATAAACAATTGTAGTACTTTCTCCAATAAGTAAAAAAGTATGAAAAAGCCAAATAAAAACCCAAGCAAAACACCGAAAAACTGTGTGCTAGTAAAAAATTGATCAAATTCCTCATAAAATGAACCGGAGAATTCTGTTGCTAAACCCAATTTTTTTACTACTTCATAGCCAATAAAGGAACCAAAGATACCAAGTATAAAACGCATAAACTTTTTCATCTTAACACCTCCTTTCATTTATTATTACCAATTGGTGTAAATTAATGCAAGGATTACAGGTGTTATTCTTTTTCCTCCAAATTTGTATTTTGCATTATTAAATTGTCTATCAACTCTTCTACTTCCTCCCTATCCATATCTTTAGCCAGAACCAGTTCGCTTACCAGAATCTGCCGGGAATTATTGAGCATCTTTTTCTCTCCGGTAGACAGGCCCTTTTCATTATCCCTGATGGTCAGGTTCCTGACCACCTCAGCAACCTCAAAAACATCACCGGTTTTTATCTTCTCCATGTTTGCCCTGAAACGTTTATTCCAATTATGGGACATCTTACTCTTGTCATCAGCAAGCAGGCTCAGTACCTCATCGGCCTCTTCAGGGCTGATAACACTTCTCAGGCCTATCTCTTCTACCTTATCTACGGGTACCATTACCTTCATTTCTCCAATCGGCAGTTTCATTATGTAGTACTTATTATCTTTTCCCAGGATATTTTTGGTCTCAATACCCACAATGGTACCCGCACCATGGTTGGGATACACTACTTTGTCACCAATATTAAACATTTTAATACCAACCTCTCTCAACTTATATATCAGGCAGCTTCTACCTCGACTTATGAAAATACTCAGAATAATTATAACACTTCACCAAAAAACTGTCAACGAAAGCAAAGTTTAGATGATATGCCGGTCCAGCAATACCTGATCCCGCAATCTCCTTAAACCGTCTTTGATAGCCTGTGCCCTGACTTCCCCGATTCCATCTACATCATCCAGCTCATCCGGTGATGCATTGAGGATGTTCTGCAGGTTGCTAAATTGAATGACCAGGTTTTCAATAACAGGCATAGGTAAGCGTGGTATTTTTCTGAGAACCCTGTACCCTCTGGGGGAAACTATTGAATCCAGGGCATTCATGCTGCCACCGTGGCCCAGGGCTTTGCTAATCGTATTCAGTGATAACATCTCATCTGAAGACCAGTTGGTTAAATCATAGAGCAGTTTTTCCGGATCCTTTTCATCCTTTTCAGTTTCATCACTGATGACCATATAATCCCTTATCAATAATATAATTTCATCCTTTATATCACCGATCAGTTCCTGTAACTGCATATTAATCAGGCGGCCTTCTGTACCCAGTTCAATAATGTAACGCCTGATCTCTCTTTCAATCTTCAGAACCATCTCTGCCCGCTGAATAACAGTGGCTACATCAGAAATGGTTACCAGATCCTCAAATTCCAGAGAGCTTAAATTGGTCAAAGACTGATCCAGTACATTGCGGTATCTTTCCAGGGTTTGTAAAGCCTGGTTGGCCTTTGAAAGAATTACCCTTATATCTTCCAGAACATGTTTTTGATTACCCAGGTAGAGTGAAATAATATCCCTTCTTTGTGAGATAGCAATTACAAGACTGCCGGTCTGTTTGGCAACCCGTTCAGCAGTACGGTGCCGGGTTCCTGTTTCCTCTGAGGGGATGGTAGGGTCAGGTATTAATTGGGCATTTGCACAGAGTATCCGGTCAGCATTGGAGTTAAGTACCATTGCACCATCCATTTTAGCCAGCTCATATAATCTGGCCGGGGTCAAATCTGCATTAAGATTAAAGCCACCATCAACGATGGCCAGGACATCTTCACTATCTCCCACCACAATCAAGCCACCAGTTTTTGCCCGCAGGACATTTTCCAGCCCTTCGCGAAGAACGGTACCTGGTGCGATCATTTTTAAAATTTCCAATAACTGTAACTCCCTATCCATTTATCACCCCACCTCACTGACTATTCTATATAGATCATGAATATTATTAATTGCCAGTAGATTGATTTCTGGTTCTTCTTCCAGGCCTTTAAGATTGCCCTGGGGTAAGATTATTTTTTCAAATCCTATTTTCTTTAATTCATTGATCCTCTGGCTTATATTGCTGACTGCCCTTACCTCACCGGCCAGCCCAATCTCACCTACAACAGCCATATTGTCCGGAATAGGCAGATCTCCGTGGCTGGAGATAATGGCAGTTACTATCCCCATATCCAGAGCAGGCTCATTAATCCGGAACCCGCCTGTAATGTTAATATGTACATCCCTTGTTTGAAAATTGATTCCCAGTTTTTTCTCCAGGACAGCCAGGAGCATCATCACCCGTTTATAATCAACACCGGTAGCAGCTCTCTGGGGTACTGTAAAAGTGGCTGAAGAGACCAGGGCCTGCACCTCCACCAGTATAGGGCGGGAACCCTCCATCACCGGTACTATAACAGAGCCGGACACTTCCCGGGGCCTTTCCTCCAGAAAGAGCTGAGAAGGATTCAACACCTCTGCTATCCCGGAATTTTTCATCTCAAATACCCCCACCTCGTTGGTGGACCCAAAACGGTTCTTGACTGCCCTTAATAACCGGTAGGAATAACTCCTGTCTCCCTCAAAATGCAATACGGCATCCACCAGGTGTTCCAGCACCCTGGGGCCGGCCAGTTCTCCCTCTTTGGTCACATGCCCGACCAGTATGATGGGTATCCCCCTGCTTTTGGCAAACATCATCAACCGGTTGGTAATCTCCTTTATCTGGGACACGCTGCCGGGAGATGAACCCAGGTCCGGGTCACTGATGGTCTGAATGGAATCAATGATTACCAGGCTGTATCTTTCCCTGTCTAAATGGCTTAAAATCTGATCAAAATAGGTCTCAGCCAGGATATATAAATTTTCATGGATAGCATCTATTCTTTCAGCCCGGATTTTAATCTGGGCAGCAGATTCCTCACCGGAAATATATAAAACCTTATTATATTTCTTACTAAAAAGGGAAGCCACCTGGAGTACCAGAGTCGATTTTCCGATACCAGGGGCTCCTCCCAACAATATCAAAGACCCGTTAACAATACCGCCACCAAGAACCCGGTCCAGTTCTTGAATGCCGGTCCTGTACCTGATCTCTTCACCGCTCTCAACCTGGGAAATGGGAAGGGGCTCGCTATTCACAGCGAGAGCAGGTCCCCTGCCAGCTGAAACCAACTCCTCCTGGAAGCTGTTCCAGGCCTGGCATTGGGGACAACGCCCCATCCATTTCCTGCTGCTATATCCACATTGATCACAAACATAGTTTGTTATATTCTTAGACATCGGTCATATCTCCATTAATCTTTACAAATAATTATATCATTTTTAGCAGCTTTTTACAAGGACTAGAAAGAATTATATCTCCTGATGCAATATGTTTTTAATGGTCGTGAAGACCAGCTCACCATCCTCTTCATCAATCTTGACCGTATCTCCATTTTTTATTGTTCCAGCCAGTATTTTTTCTGACAATGTATTTTCCACCAGGCGCTGGATACTCCTTCTCAAGGGTCTTGCACCATACTGGGGATCAAAGCCGTCTTCTACCAGCAGCATCCTGGCTTCATCAGTTACCTCAATAGTGATATCATTGTGTTCCAGTCTTATGCTCAGGTCATTCAGCATCAGGTTTACTATCTCTTTAATATGCTCCTTGTTGAGGGCATGGAAGACTATGATCTCATCCACCCTGTTGAGAAACTCAGGCCTGAAAGTCCTTCTTAATTGGGTCATCACCTTATCCTTCATGTCTTCATGTTCTGCTTTCTCATCAGTATTTATTTTAAAGCCCAGGGTGGCTTCTCTTTCTATCAGGTTTGCCCCCACATTGGAAGTCATGATAACAACTGTATTTTTAAAGTCCACTTTCCGGCCGCTGCTGTCTGTCAACTGGCCGTCTTCCAGAATCTGCAGGAGAATATTGAAGACATCAGGGTGGGCCTTTTCTATCTCATCAAATAGCACAACAGAGTAAGGCCTTCTTCTGACCGGTTCTGTCAACTGGCCGCCTTCATCATAACCCACATAGCCTGGAGGTGAACCAATCATCCTGGAAACTGAATGTTTTTCCATGTATTCAGACATATCAATCCTGATCATGGCCTCTTCATCATCAAAGAGGGACTCAGCCAGGGTTCTGGCCAATTCGGTCTTGCCTACACCTGTCGGGCCAAGGAAGATAAAAGAACCGATCGGTCTATCAGGATCTTTAAGTCCGGCTCTCGCCCTTCTTACAGCCTGGGAAACAACCTTGATGGCTTCATCCTGCCCGATGACCCTCTTATGCAGTTCTTCTTCCAGTCTCAATAACTTGGCAGCTTCTGTCTCCTCCAGCCTTGTCACAGGAATTCCGGTCCAACTGGAAACAATCTCGGCTATATCTTCCGGAGTAACAGTACTCTCTCTCCTATTCTTATTCTGCTTCCAGTTCTTCTTCAGATTTTCCAGTTCCTTCTGCAATTCCTTTTCTTTATCTCTTAGTTCTGCTGCTTTCTCAAACTCCTGGCTCTTTATGGCTGCCTCTTTTTCCTTCTGTATATTTTCCAGGCTTTCGTTTAATTCCTTTAACTCAGGCGGCCTGGTATTATTGCTCAAACGCACCCTGGAAGCAGCCTCATCCACCAGGTCGATAGCCTTATCAGGCAGGAAGCGGTCTGTGATATAACGGTGGGACATATGCACAGCTGCTTCAATGGCCTCATCTGTTATGGCTACCTTGTGGTGGGCCTCATAGGCATCCCGCAATCCCTTCAGGATCTCGATGGTTTCTTCCGGACTTGTCTCTTCAACTAAAACCGACTGGAATCTCCTTTCCAGGGCGGCATCTTTTTCAATATACTTCCGGTATTCATCAAGGGTAGTTGCACCAACTGTCTGCAATTCGCCCCTGGCCAGGGCCGGTTTCAATATATTAGAGGCATCTATGGCCCCTTCTGCCGCACCTGCTCCGACCAGGGTATGCAACTCATCGATGAAGAGGATAATATTTCCATTCTCTATAATCTCATCCATGACAGTTTTTAGTCTTTTCTCAAACTCTCCCCTATATTTTGAACCGGCAACAATGGAACTTAGATCAAGGGCCACCACCCTTTTGTTCAAAAGATTTTCCGGTACATTATCAGCCACTATCATCTGAGCCAGGCCTTCAACAATGGCTGTCTTCCCTACTCCCGGTTCACCAATCAATACCGGATTATTCTTGGTCCTTCTGCTCAAAATCTGGATTACCCTCTCAATCTCCTTATCCCTGCCGATAACAGGATCCAGTTTACCTTCCCTGGCCATCTGGGTAAGATCCCGGCTATATTCATCCAGGTGGGGTGTCTCTGATGCCGGCTCTCCAGCCTGCTGCTGCATGTTTTGCTGCCCGCCCAGTAATTCAATAATCTGTTTTTGTATATTGGCCAGGTCAGCACCCAGGTCCAGGAGTATCCTGACAGCTATCCCCTCTCCTTCCCTGATTAATCCAAGCAGGATATGCTCTGTTCCGATATAATTATGGCCAAGTCTCC
>JAAYRT010000074.1 GCA_012518635.1 Halanaerobiaceae bacterium
AAAAAATCCTTAAAACAGGTATAAAAAAAGGCCTGCCGGCCTTTTATATAATTGGTGCTGAAGGGGGGAGTCGAACCCCCACGGGCTTTTGCCCACATGACCCTGAATCATGCGCGTCTGCCTATTCCGCCACTTCAGCACAACAAGTATATAATAAATCATCTTGAGAAAAATGTCAAGAGGTTATTTAAAAAATCATGAATTTCTAGCAGGAAATAATTAGATTAAAGAGAATTACTCTTAATAGCTGTATAAAATTTCACAAAATTATTGAGGAGTTTAAGTATAATTTAGTAGGGAGGCATTTCTGATGATCTGGAATGAGGAAACTGAATGTATAAGTAGAAAGGAGATGGAGGAGTTACAGCTGGCAAATTTAAAAAGAGTAGTGGAGCATGCCTATAATTGTGTTCCTTTTTACAGGAAAAAATTTGATGAAATTGGATTAAAGCCAGAACATATTCAGACTTTAAGGGATATTGAGAAAATCCCTTATACTACCAAAGAAGACTTGAGAGAGAATTATCCTTTTAGGCTTTTTGCCTGTCCAATGAAAAAAATAATCAGGCTTCATGCCTCATCAGGGACAACCGGGAAGCCGGTTGTAGTGGGTTATACCAGGCGGGATTTAGAGAACTGGACAGAGTGTGTGGCGAGAATTATAGTTGCAGCTGGCGGCAGAGATGATGATCTGGCCCAGATTGTGTTTGGTTATGGGCTGTTTACCGGAGGATTTGGCCTTCATTATGGACTCGAAAGGGTAGGGATAACTGTTTTACCCATGTCCAGCGGTAATTCTGAGCGGCAGTTGATGATGATGCAGGATTTCGGCT
This sequence comes from Halanaerobiaceae bacterium, assembly GCA_012518635.1. GTDB lineage: Bacteria > Bacillota > Halanaerobiia > Halanaerobiales > DTU029 > DTU029. The sequence continues at coordinate 834 of JAAYRT010000074.1, forward strand.
CAACTATAGTTGTCGGCACACCTTCCTATGTCCTGTACCTATCAGAAGTAGCTGAAGAGATGGGTTTGAAAAAGGAGGATTTCAGGCTGAGATTGGGCCTTTTTGGCGGAGAAGGACATACTGTCTCCATGAGGGCGGAATTGGAAGAACGCTGGGGTATCCTGGCTACCGAGAATTATGGCCTGACGGAGATTACCGGGCCGGGCGTAGCCGGTGAATGTATTTACCAGGAAGGTATGCATATAAATGAAGACCATTTCTATCCAGAGATAATTGATCCAGATACCGGCCAGACCAGAGAATATGGGGAAGAGGGGGAACTGGTCCTGACTACCCTGACCAAAGAGGGTATCCCTATGTTGAGGTACCGGACCAGGGATATTACTGTCCTGACCCAGGAACCCTGTAAGTGTGGCAGGACCAATGCCAGGATGGCTAAGGTCCGGGGCAGGACAGATGATATGCTGATAATCAAGGGTGTGAATGTTTTCCCATCCCAGATCGAGGATATTCTGGTCGGTATGGAGGGGGTCGGCCCCCATTACCAGATAGTAGTGCGGAAAAAGGGCTATATTGATGATGTTGAGGTCATGGTGGAGTTTGTGGACCAGACCCTGGTGGACAATTTCAGGGCTCTGAAGTTACTGGAAGAAAAGGTCAGGAATAGGTTGCGCTCTGTTTTACAGATAGATGTCAGGGTAAAACTGGTGGAGCCAAAGACCCTGGAGAGGTTTACAGGAAAAGCCAGAAGGGTAATTGACTTACGTAATAAAGAATAGGGAGCATAAGCTTTTGAGATAGATAAGATTACTGATAACAGGAGAAATTGTTGAAATAACAGGGAGGTAATGATGTTGAAGGAGCTTATGTTAGGTAATGAAGCTATTGCCAGAGGAGCTTACGAGGCAGGAGTAACTGTTGTATCATCATATCCAGGTACTCCCAGTACAGAGATAACCGAGTGTATTGCTAAAAGATATGCAGAGATATATTCTGAATGGGCTTCCAATGAGAAGGTGGCCCTGGAGGTGGCTATTGGTGCTGCCATGGCTGGAGCGCGTTCCATGACAGCCATGAAGCATGTGGGCCTTAATGTGGCTGCAGACCCTCTTTTTACTGTTTCTTATACAGGTATTAACGGCGGCCTTCTTATAGTGGTGGCTGATGATCCGGGAATGCATAGTTCCCAGAATGAGCAGGATAGCCGTCATTATGCCCGGGCTGCCAAACTGCCCCTGCTGGAGCCGGCAGACAGCCAGGAGTGTAAAGATTTTGTTAAAAAAGCCTATGAGATTAGTGAAGAGTTTGATACACCTGTAATGATACGCCTATCTACCCGGATCTCCCATTCCCTGAGTCCGGTGGAGCTGGAAGAGAGGACAGATTATGAATTAAAGGATTATCAGAAGGATATTGGTAAAAATGTCATGATGCCGGCAATGGCCAGGAAACGCCATTTGATTATAGAAGAAAGGATGGAAGATTTAAAGGGGTTTGCTGAAAAATCTTCCCTGAACCAGATTTTCTGGGGAGATAAAAAGATTGGGGTAATCAGTAGCGGGATTGCTTACCAGTATGCCCGGGAGGCCTTTGGTGGTGATGTTTCCTATTTGAAACTGGGTATGGTTTATCCCTTGCCGGAAAAGTTGATCAGGGATTTTGCAGCAGAGGTGGATGTCCTTTATGTGGTGGAAGAGCTGGAGCCCTTCCTGGAGGAACAGATTAAGGCTCTGGGGATTGAAGTGACCGGCAAGGAGTTCCTGCCTGTTACCGGTGAATTGAATAGTGGAATTATCCAGGAAAGACTCCTGGGTAAGGAAAAAGATACTGAGGCTGTTGACCGGGAGGAAGTACCAGGCAGGCCGCCAGTGCTCTGCCCGGGTTGTCCCCATAGGGCTACCTTTCATGTACTCAAGAAACTGAAGCTTAATGTAGTGGGGGATATAGGTTGTTATACACTGGGGGCCCTTCCGCCGGTAAGTGCCATGGATATCTGTGTCTGTATGGGGGCCAGTATCGGCATAGCCCATGGTATGGAGAAGGCCAGGGGGAGGGATTTTGCCGGCAAGACTGTAGCGGTAATCGGGGATTCTACCTTTATCCATTCGGGAATTACCGGCTTGATTGACATAGTCTATAATAAGGGGACTCCTACAGTGATCATCCTGGATAATTCCATTACCGGGATGACCGGCCATCAGGAGAATCCGACTACCGGTTATACCATCAAAGGAGAGCCGACCAAACAGGTTAATCTTGTTAAGTTAGGAGAGGCTATTGGTATTGAGAGAAT
>JAAYRT010000075.1 GCA_012518635.1 Halanaerobiaceae bacterium
ATGGCTTATATCTTATGTTCAATCATCATTTTATTTACACTCATAAACAGGAAGTTTTTTAAACGTGATATTTAAAGGAGGAGGTACAAATGAAGGCAAAGGTCAGCAGAGAAATGGTTTATGCTGAAAAGACTTTTACCGGGATATTAAAAGAAAAAATAATTAAGTTAATACTGTACTTGATTTTAATCCTGGGTGTAATCGCTACACTCTTTCCCTTTTACTATATGTTGGTTCTGGCTACCAAATCCAATACTGAGATATTTAGTTATCCCCCTCCGGTGTGGTTTGGTAACAATTTCCGGGAAAATTTGCAGACATTATTGGATGCACTTCCATTTTTCAGGAATATATTGAATAGTGTTTTTGTCGCTACGGTTTCTACAGTATTGACCTTGTTTTTCTGTTCTCTGGGGGGGTATGGTTTTGCTAAATATGAATTTAAGGGCAAGGAAAAATTATTTTTCTTGATGCTGGCTACAATGATGATACCTGGTCTACTGGCTATTATCCCCTGGTTTATACTTATGAGTAAGTTTAATTGGCTGAACACCTTTTATCCACTGATTATACCGGGAATCGCCAATGCCTTTGGTATTTTCTTGATGAGGCAGTTTATGGAGGATATACCTGATGACATCATTGATTCTGCCCGTATAGACGGCTGTGGGGAATTTGAAATATTTATCAGGATTATATTACCGATGAGCCTGCCTGCACTGGGTACATTGGGTATCCTGACCTTTCTTGGTTCCTGGAACAACTATATGCAGGCTTTACTGATTTTACATGATGATATATTATTTACTATACCCGTAGCCCTTTCAAAACTCGGTGGCAAGATAGATCAGAACTGGGGTGCCCAGATGGCCGGGACTACACTCGCCATTGCTCCTATGGTTATAGCCTATGTGCTGGCATCAAAGCAGTTTATATCCGGTATAACGGAGGGAGCTACCAAAGGTTAAAAAAAGAAATAATTTATAATAATTAATTAAAGAAATAGCTTTCTGCTATGAAATAGAGTAAAATTTAAGTAGAATAAAAAAATTCAAAAAATTAAAGGAGAAGTGAAATATGACAGCTATTTATAAAGATCCTTCTTATACACCGGCTGAGAGGGCCAGGGATCTCCTCTCAAGGATGACTCTGGAAGAGAAGATAGGGCAAATGATTCAGGCCAATGGCAGAGACAAGAATAATCCCCCGGAAAAATTATTAAAAGAAAAGCATATCGGTTCGTGTTTACATATGATAGGGTATGAATGTTTTGAGTTACAGGAAAAGGCCCTGGAAACCAGGCTGGGAATACCTATTATATTTGGAATTGATGCCATCCACGGCCATGCCTTCTGGCATAGAGCTGTAGTATTTCCAACCCAGCTGGCCATGTCAAGCAGTTGGAATCCTGAGCTGCTGGAAGAAGTTGCCCGGATAACGGCAAAAGAGGTTATATTAACCGGGCCGCATTGGACATTTTCACCTGTACTGGACCTGGCCAGGGATCCAAGATGGGGTAGAGTTGATGAAAGCTTTGGTGAAGATCCTTTTCTGGTAGGAGTATTGGCTGAGGCTATGGTAAAAGGGTATCAGGGAGAAGATTTATCTGATCCATTCAGTATTCTGGCCTGTGCCAAGCATTTTGTAGCCTATGGAGAAACAGTAGGGGGAAGGGATTCAACAGAATGTGATATTTCTGAACGTAAGTTAAGATCTGTATTTTTACCGCCATTTAAAAGAGTCGTAGATGCAGGTTGTGCTACAATTATGGCTGCATACCATGCTAATGACGGGGTTCCCTGTTCTGCAGATAAAAGATTGTTAACTGAAATCTTAAAGGAAGAATGGGGTTTCGAGGGATTTGTGGTAACTGACTGGGATAATGTCGGCCATATGTTCTATACCCAGAAATTAGTCAAAGATATAAAAGAGGCTTCCCGCCTGGCTCTTGAAGCGGGAAATGATATGATAATGGTTACCCTGGATTTCTACGATAAAGCAATAGAATTGGTAAAAGAGGGGATCATCAGTGAAGAACTTATTGATGACGCCTGCAGGCGTATCCTGGAATTAAAGTTCAGGTTAGGGCTTTTTGATGAAAAGCGTTTTCCAGATAGATCAAAGGCCAGTGAGATAATTGGCTGTGCAGAACATAGACAGGTGGCCTATCAGGCAGCCCTGGAGTCAATAGTTTTACTGAAAAATGAAAATAATATTTTACCATTACAGGGGGATATAGAAAAGATAGCAGTAATTGGCCCTAATGCTGATGATATTACAGCTCAATATGGAGACTGGGCACTTAGCAGCAGGGGAGAAAATAGTATACCGACTGTCGAGAGTACTGGCTATGATAAAAACCTGGCCATTACGGTATTGGATGGTATTAGAGAGAGAGCAGGAGAGAAAATTAAGGTATTATATGAAAAAGGTTGTGATATTTACAATCCAGATGATAAAGATATAGCCAGTGCAGTTAAGATAGCAGAAGAGGCTGATGTTGTTATAGCTGTTGTCGGGGATACAACCTTTCTTTACGGCGAATGTTGTGACAGGGCTGATTTATCCCTTACAGGTGCCCAGGAAGAGTTACTTAAGGCATTAAAGGAGACAGGAAAACCATTAATTGTTGTTTTAATAAATGGAAAACCTATAACAATCCCCTGGATTAAAGAGAATGCTGATGTCATTCTTGAAGCATGGAATCCCGGCATGGAAGGAGGTAAAGCTGTTGCCTCTATCCTGTTTGGGGATTATAATCCTTCTGGTAAATTAACTATCTCTTTTCCGGTTCAGGTAGGTCAAATACCTGTTTATTATAACCAATTGCCAGGTTGGCATGGTGGTAAATATATAGATGTGGAGAAGGAACCATTATTTCCATTTGGTTATGGTCTTTCCTATACAGAATATAAATATAGCAATTTAAGATTGGAAAAAAGTAAGCTGAATGAAAATGATACATTAATAATAATGGTTGATGTAGAGAATGTGGGGAAAATGGCTGGAACTGAAATAGTCCAGGCTTATGTCAGAGATCTCTATAGTAGTGTTACGACTCCAATAAAAGAACTCAAAGGATTTGCCAGGGTTTACCTGGAAGCAGGTGAAAAGAAGGAAGTGACACTAGAGATACCGGTGAGTTCCTTAGCAATAGTTAACCGTAATCTTGAGTCTGTTGTGGAAACAGGACAGTTTGAGTTAATGGTTGGTAGTTCTTCAAGGGACCAGGATTTGTTAAGGACATATTTCTGGATCATTTAGGCTTACCAATAATAGAAAGAGAGGGATTTTGGACACATGAGCTGGGAATTTATTGACTGCAATGGAACCTTTAGATTAGAGAATGCTGATTCTTTTACCAACCTTTATTTTCCCCTGGTAAATGAAAAAGGGATGATGTCATCCATTACCCCGATTTTAAAAGGAGATATAAAATGTGGACAGAATCATTTCCTGCTCCAACCGGTTTCTATAGAGGACTTGCATAATAACAGATCTGGCCGGAATTTCTGGCTTCATATTGAGGAACATGGAGCCTGGTCTGTTTGTGGAAATTCAGCAAGGCAGATCTCTGCCCGTTTTGGTAACTATGCAGAAAACAAAGAGCAGGTTTATCTCGAAGCAGGATTTTTATGGCATAAGGTGGTCCGGGAGAGTAATAAAATTAATATTAGAGCAGAAGTCACTAATTTTGTGCCGGTAGAAGATGATTTAGTTGAATTAATGCAGGTCACCATTAGCAATATAGGAGATGAGATAATAGAATTTACACCTACTGCAGCTATTCCCATCTATGGCCGTTCTGCTGATAATTTAAGAGATCATCGGCATGTGACTTCTCTTTTACACCAGATCAGAACCAATGATTATGGTGTTATCGTAAAGCCCACTTTATCATTTGATGAGAGAGGGCATAAAAAGAATAACACTACTTATGCAGTTTTTGGCTGTGAAGGCCAAGGTCTGGAACCTGTTGGTTTTTATCCAGTCCTGGAGGACTTTATAGGAGAAGGCGGTACTCTTGACTGGCCCCGTTCTATTGTTGAAAACAGCCCGGAATATAAAAAGGCAGGTTTTTATATAGATGGATATGAAAGTATAGGGGCTATTAGATTTGAGGACAGGAAACTTGCTCCTGGCCAGTCAGTCTCCTATATAATAGTGATGCTGATAGACCAAAGTGGCGAAGACCTGGATAAATATATTAAAAAATATTGTTCGAAGAAGGCTTTTGATAATCATTTGGCTGTAAATAAGGATTACTGGCAGGCCAGACTAGCTAATACAAGGTTTTATACAGGTGAATTAGTTTTTGACAATTGGATGAAATGGGTTACACTGCAGCCGATTTTACGCAGAATATATGGGTGTTCTTTTTTACCACATCACGACTATGGCCGGGGTGGTAAGGGTTGGAGAGATCTCTGGCAGGATTGTCTTGCTTTACTCCTGATGGAGAACGAAAATGTCCGTGAACTTTTATATAATAATTATGCCGGTGTCCGGATAGATGGGAGTAATGCTACCATAATAGGTGATAAACCAGGAGAATTTATTGCTGACCGTAATAATATACCCAGATTCTGGATGGATCATGGAGCATGGCCTTTATTGACCACAGGTCTTTATATTAACATGAGCGGAGATTTAAAATTCTTGTTGGAAGAACAGACCTATTTTAAAGATAGATTGCATTCCTTTACCAGAGAGATTGAGGAAGAATGGATTAGTGAGCCGGGAAACAAATTAAAGACAAAAACAGGAGAGATTTACTGGGGTAGTATTCTGGAGCATATTCTACTGGAAAATTTAACTGTGTTCTTTAATGTAGGAAAACATAATAATATACGCCTGGAGGATGCTGACTGGAATGATGCCCTGGATATGGCTTCAGAGGGTGGAGAAAGTGTAGCCTTTACTGCTTTTTATGCCGGTAACTTATTGGGGTTAATTGATTTACTGGAAAGATTAAAGGAAAAAGAAAATGTTGAGAGTGTCCAGCTGCTGGAAGAGATAAGTATACTCCTGGACAGGATATTTGACAGGGTTGATTATAATAATGTAGAGGAAAAAAGGAGGAATTTAGATAAGTATTTTGCCAGTTGCAGGGATACTGTTTCCGGAAATAAGATATCCATTTCCATCGATGACCTTGTCCAGGATTTAAAAGAAAAGGCTGAATGGCTGATAGGACACCTAAGAGAGGAGGAATGGGTTGGAGATCAGGATGGTCATCATGGCTGGTATAACGGCTACTATGATAATCAGGGAAAGAGAGTGGACGGTTTTCATGATGATGAAATCAGGATGACCCTGACTGGCCAGGTATTTCCTGTTATGTTTGGTATAGCGACTGATGAACAGGTTAAGGAGATTATAAAATCTGCTGATAAATATTTATATGATAAAAAGGTAGGCGGTTACAGGCTCAATACGGAATTTAGAAACAAGGCTCTCCAGCTTGGCCGCGTTCAGGGTTTTGCCTATGGTCATAAGGAGAATGGTGCCATGTTCAGCCATATGGCTGTTATGTATGCCAATGCCCTATATAGGCGGAATTTTGTTAATGAGGGTTATAAGGTCTGGCATAGCATCTATGAACATTGCCTGGATTTTTCCAGATGCCGGATCTACCCTGGTATTCCTGAATATATCAATGAACAGGGCAGGGGAATGTATAGTTATTTAACCGGTTCTGCCAGCTGGCTATTATTAACCATGATTACAGAAGTATTTGGTGTGAATGGATATTATGGAGATTTAAAGCTGGAACCAAAATTAATAAAGGAACAGTTTGATATGAATGGAGTTGCTACAATAGCAGTAAATTTTGCTAATAAGAGTTTTGAGATAGAATATCTCAACACAAAACTCCTGGATTATGGGGAATATAAGATTAGAGATATTTATTTAAATGATAGAAAATTATCCATTTGTGAAAGGGATAAGTATATATTAGTGCCTCTGGAAGAATTAAATAAAGCTGATCTAAATAAAAATATTATTACAGTGGAATTGGATATTATTTAGTCCATTTTCAGGATAGAAGAAAATGTGTTTATAAATTTTTGAATCAATTGACAGAATATACCTCCAGTTATATAATGAATATATATTCATAATATAAATGATTGAAATGATGAGGTATTACTGGAGGTGGATTAAAATTCTTAATATAGGACTGGTACTGGAAGGCGGCGGTATGAGAGGTGCTTATACCGCCGGTGTACTGGATTTTTTCCTGGAGAAAAATTTATCCTTTCCCTATGTGATCGGTGTTTCTGCCGGTGCCAATAATGGGGCTAATTTTGTAGCCGGACAGAGGGGGAGGAGCAAAAGGATATATCTTGAACATTCCCGCCACCCCGAATATATGGGCCTGAAGAACCTAATTAAAGAGAAAAGTTATTTTGGAATGGATTTTCTATTCAATGTCCTGGCGGATAAGCTGGACCCTTTTGACTATAAAGCATTTGGTGAATCACCAAGCTGTTTTAAGGTAGTTGTAACAGAACGGGAGACCGGGGAGGCAGCCTATTTTCAACTTAGGGATTTTGACCCTGAGTTTTTTGCTAAAAAGGTTCTCAGGGCTTCCAGCAGCCTTCCTTTTATATCCCGGCCGGTTGAGATAAAGGGTAAGTATTATTTTGACGGGGGTATTGCTGATTCCATCCC
>JAAYRT010000076.1 GCA_012518635.1 Halanaerobiaceae bacterium
AATTCCTCCATGCTTTTGCCTTCCAGCAATTGGCCTGCATCAAAATCAATCCAGTTTTTCTTTTTCACATACAGGGCTGTATTGGTAGAAACCTTGACAGTAGGTACCGGAGCACCAAAGGGTGTCCCCCTGCCTGTGGTAAATAGGATCAGGTGCACGCCGGCAGCAGTCAGGGCAGTAGTAGAGACCAGGCCTTTATCCCTGGCCCCGCCAAAATACCGGTAGCGGCGGTAAAGATAGGCAGTAAGTTTGCCCGGAAAACTATTGGGTGGATTATCGCCAGGTCTGTCCTCCGGTGAATAAACTATACCTGCTTCAGTAGCATTGGAAACTACAAAACAGGAGGGTATAAAGGCCATCCTGTTCGTTCAGGTTACTGGCCCTGCCCTGGGGAATAGGCTGGACAAGTACTGCCCTCCCCTGGAATACTCCCTTTTTATTCATCCCATGTAGGAACCAATCCACAAAAGCCGCAGAAAATTCCCTTCTCCGAACTGTATGACCCTTTCCGGATAATCCAGCATCTCAACTTAATAATCCGCAACATCTGTACCCAACAGAATATTTTCCAGATATTCTCTGCTTAACTGTTTCAATTGCTCCATGGATATTCACCACCTCAAGATTTTTCAACAGGGAATGGAGCACAGGAGAACCGTCCCCGTATGTCTTTTACTATAATCAAATAGGACTATATAGGTTCCCTTCTGCCGGGAATCAGTAGTGGGATCATAATCAAAGGTTTCAAAACGGACCTGCTTCAGGATATCCTTAACACTCTTACCTGCCATATGGGGCAAAAACCGTTCAAGGTTTTTCTCATCAGCCAGGAAATTATAACGCCATTCGTTAAAATCCTCGAAGATAGTATCACTTTCAGCCCAGTCCGGTAGCCTGACCCTGCCGTCATGGAGCAACAGGTCATATTTCAGGAAGGCTGTGAAAATACCCAGCTCCTCTTCACTGCCGGTCACCCTTCCCCTGTAAAAATCATGGAGGATATTATAAAGGGCCAGCCGGCTATGGGCCTTCCTTAACAGGCCCTTCTCCTGGAAATAATCAGCCAGTCTTTCGTAGAACTCAAAATAGGACTGAAAATGCTGCCGGAAAATATAGTCCAGAGTATTGGCAAAAACCCCTGAATTATGGTATTTATCGACTACAAACTCAATATTTTTCAGTTTTAACAAGTCAGCATAGGAGAGAACCTCATTTTCCAGCACCTCATAGGGGGCTTCACCGGTATATTTATAATTGTAATGCCCTGCGTCAGCCCTGGCCTTTGAACCCTTCAATAACTTGAGGAAACCCAGGTGAAGAACATGAGGGTTCAGGGCATAGGCTTCATCAAAGGAACGCTGGAAAGATTGGTAATCCTCCTCTGGCAGGCCGGCAATCAGGTCCAGATACAGCTTTATATTATCCTGCTCCCGCAAAACCCGTACATTGCTGGCCAGCCTGTCAAAATCCATCCTCCTGTCGATCAATTCCAGGGTCCTCTCATTGGTGGTCTGGACACCTATCTCAAACTGGAAAAGCCCCTCTGGTGCCCTTTGCAATAACTCCAGCAATTCCTCATCCAGCAGCTCTGCAGTAATCTCAAAATGAAAAGAAGTATCCCCTCTATTCTTCATTAAAAACTCAAAGATTTCCCGGGCCCTTTTTTTATCATAATTAAAGGTCCTGTCCACAAACTTGATCTGTCTGACTTTATTCCTTATAAAAAGGAGCAGGTCTTCCTTCACCCGGTCCAGGGAAAAAGCCCGGACTCCTTTAATGGTTGAGGAAAGGCAATAACTGCAATTATAAGGACAGCCCCGGGAAGCCTCATAATAGATGAGCTTATTTTTCAGTTTAGCCAGTTCTTCCTCTGTATAGGGGAAGGGAATCCTGTCCAGGTCCCTGATTAGCTCCCTTTCCGGATTCTCCCTGATCTGGCCCCCCTTATCCCGGTAAACAATCCCCGGTATACCCTCCAGGACCTCCGGCTCCTTACCTGCCAACACAGCCAGCAATTCCCTGAAGGTCTCTTCCCCCTCACCTTTTACTATGAGATCAAGGGCCGGATTTTCCTCCAGTATCTCCACTGGATCATAGCTGACCTCCGGCCCGCCGGCAACAAGGATTGCTTCCGGCAAAACCTTTTTCAGCCTATCTATCAGACTTAAAGTATGTTCTACGTTCCAGATATAGACAGAAAAAGCCAGGACATCTGCCCTGCTCTCATATATTTCTGCCATAATCTGGTCAAGGGACTCATTAATTGAAAACTCCTTAATTTGAATACTATAATTCTTCTCCTCCTGATACCTGTTACAGTATTTCTCCAGGTACCTGATAGCCAGAGAAGAATGGATATATTTTGCGTTTAATGCTGTCAAAAGAACCTTCATCATCGTTCACCGGACTTTCTAATCTAAATATAAGTAAACACAAAAGAGCCTGAATTAAGGAAATAACTAATATAAACTCTTTTGTGTTTACTGGAATCATAAAAGATCTATATTCCTCTTTTTATCAATTAACCGAAAAACAACTCCTCCTGTTGTTTATAGGCCAGGTTAACAGCCATATCCGCTGCTATAGAATATGGTATCTGTCCTCTTTCTACCATATGGCCCAGCACATTGCACATGGTCCTCCGGTAGACCTCGGTCCGGGAACCATAGGAGACCAGTTTCCGGGAATCTGTCACCATTCCTGCAAAATTGGCCAGCAGGTCCACAGTACCGATATATTTCAGCTGTTCCTCTATTCCGTAGGGACTGTCATTAAACCACCAGGCAGCACCCAGATAGACATGACGGAAAGCCCGGCTGATTGTAGCCAGTGTGGCATAATGGACCGGATCCAGGACATAAAGCACTATCTTCATGCCATCAAACCTATTCAGGAAATATCTCAGGCTGTCAACAATCTCAATATTGTGGTCAGAGATATCCCCGCCAGAATCTGGACCCAGGTTTTCAAATATCCAATCACTGTAATCACGGACAGCCCCGATATGTAACTGGGTCACCCAACCAGCTTCCTGATTCAGCTCACCAAATTTGCAGAAAAGATAGGCCTTGTAGTCATTGATCTCCTGCTCACTTAGTTCTTCACCATTATAGGCCTTCTGATGAATAACGGCCGCTACTTCTTCTTTAACCTCATAGCTCACCGGCTGGGTCAAACCATGGTCACTGGCCCGGCAGCCGTTTTCAACAAAAAACTCATGGGATTTCTCCAGGGCCCTGACAAAACCCTCCAGGGTACTACAGTCTTCATCATAACGTTCGGCCATCTGCAGCACAAAAGTCTTCCAGTCTTTTTTCTCAATATTCATGGCCCTGTCTGGCCGCCAGGTAGGAAGAATCTTTATTCCCTCTATTTCTTTCGCTGCCTGCCGGTGATATTCCAGGGTAGAAGTAGGGTCATCAGTGGTACACATAATCTTTACCTTCATTTCTTTAAGCAGGCTCTGGGGTTTCATGGCCTCTGTTTTCAGCATTTCTGCTGTCTTCTCCCAGATCATTTCGGCTGTATCAGCAGAAATAAGTTCATCAATACCGAATCTCCGTTTCAAATCCAGGTGAACCCACTCATAGGTAGGATTACCGGCAAATTCCGGGAAGACCCTGGCCAGTTCCAGCCACTTCTCCTTATTGGAGGCATCCCCGGTTATCTTCTCCTCAGGCACACCCCTTTTCCGCATCATCTCCCAGACATAATGGTCTGTAGCCCCTTCCAGCTGCCAGAGATCGGACCAGCCTTCATTTCTGACAATCTCCTCAACATCCCCATGATTATGGGCATCAACTATCGGCAAATCCTTTATCTCTTCATAAAGCTCCTTGCCTGTTTTATTTTCCAGTAAATAATTCTCACCCAAAAAAGCCAATTCAACCTCTCCTTTCCCTTATAAATACTTATTATCTACACTCCTATTATAACCTGAAAGGAACTGATATATCAATGCCGTTGCTTTTAAGCAAAAATACAGGCTTAAATATATAAAAAAAGGATCCCTACTATTAACCCTCTGAAATAGGGATCCTGCTAAAACAATTTATTTTACATAAAAGCGGAATTCTGTTATTGATTCATACTTCTCTCCAGGCCTTAAAATAGTAGATGGAAAATGCTCCTGATTGGGGGAATCCGGATAATGCTGTGTTTCCAGGCAAAAACCGGAATGCTTGCCATAGCTCTTTCCATCCTTACCAGTATGCTCTCCTATACTATTGCCGCTATAAAACTGCATTCCCGGTTCTGTTGTCCACACCTCCATGGCCCTTCCACTTTCCTCTTCATGGGCCACCACAGCCTGACGCAGTTCACCAGCCTTACCATCCAGGACATAATTATGGTCATAGCCATTTCCATAACCCAGCTGTTGGTTCTCCACATTGATATCCCTGCCAATCTTCTTTGGAGAGCGGAAATCAAAGGGGGTACCCTCTACTGATTCAAGTTTCCCTGTCGGTATAAGCCCTTCATTAACAGGTGTATATTTCTCAGCCTTTATACATAATTCATGGTCCAGTATATCCCCTTCACCTGCACCTTTAAGGTTAAAATATGTATGCTGGGTCAAATTCACAGGAGTAGCCTTATCTGTCTCAGCATAATACTCTACTCTCAGAACATTATCATCAGTTAAATAATAATATACAGATACATCTAAATTCCCCGGATAACCCTCTTCACCATCCTTGCTCAAATAAGAAAGCTTTAGGCCTACTGCATCATTCTGGATAACAGGTTCTATATCCCAGAAAACCTTATCAAAACCCTTATTACCACCATGGAGATGACAGGATATCCCTCCTGGCTGATCATTTAAAGCCAGTTTATATTCTTTTCCATCCAGGACAAAGCGGCCATTGGCAATTCTATTACCAAACCTGCCAATTAAAGCACCGAAAAAAGGCGAATCAGCAAGATAATCCTCCAGATTATCATAGCCCAGTACTATATCACTGAACTCCCCGTTTTTATCCGGAAGGAAAACTTTTGTGATTATACCTCCATAATTGATTGCAGTTACCTTAAGGCCATTTTTGTTTCCAAAAGTATATTGAAAAACCTCTTTTCCATCAGGTAAAACACCAAAAGGAGCAATTGTGACTTCACGCTCTTTTGCCATTTTGTCCATCAATAATCTCCCCTTTCATCTTTTTCAGTAATCTGCTCATCTATCTCTTTTTTAATCGGCCTGCTTTAACTTAACTCCCTGGCCCCGGCAGCAGGCCAGGTAACGTAGATCTCCAAATCTTTGCCGGTCTCTTTATCATAGGTTTCCTTTACATTGGAGATGAAATCATCAATGTAATCCTTATGGACCAGGTTTACAGTGCAGCCGCCAAAACCGGCCCCGGTCATCCTGGCTCCCAGCACTCCTTCCTGTTTTAGGGCCAACTCTACCAGCAGGTCCAGTTCCCGGCAGCTGACCTCATAATCATCCCTCAAACTATAATGGGATTCAGTCATCAACTCCCCAAAGGTTTCCAGGTCATGATTTTTCAGGGCAGATACCGCCATCAGCACCCGGTTATTTTCTGTGATAACATGGCGGGCCCGGCGGTAAGTAATCTCTTCTAGCCCGGCTGCCTCATTTTCCAGTTCCTCCACAGTTACATCCCTCAAGGCCAGTACCCTGTGGTCCAGCCTTTCTGCAAAATAGCTGACAGCCTTTTCACACTCTTCCCTGCGCTGATTATATTCCGAATCTACCAGCCCCCTCTCTACTTTTGAATTACAGATTAGCACCTGGTAATCCCCGATAGCAAAGGGAACCAGTTCATACTCGTTGCTGCGGCAGTCAATAAACAGGGCATTACCCTCTTTCCCCAGCCGGGATATATATTGATCCATTATCCCGCAGTTTACTCCCACAAAATTATTTTCCGCCCTCTGACAGAGCAGGGCCATCTCTACCGGCTGGATATCCAGGTCATTAAGGGAGGCTATAGTATAAGCAGTCACCACTTCCAGGGCTGCGGAAGAACTGAGACCGGAACCTATCGGAATATCACCGGTAAAGATAAGATTCATGCCCTGTATGTAATAGTCCCTTTTCTTTATCTCATCAATAACACCTTTTATATAATTGGCCCAGAAATCCTCCCTTTCAAACTCCAGATCCAGGAGAGAAAAAATGACCTCCCCATCATAATCCAGGGAATAGGCCCTGACTTCCTGATCCTCCCTCAACTGGGCCAGCATGGTTATATTTTTATCGATAGCCATGGGCAGGACAAAGCCCTCATTATAATCAGTATGTTCCCCGATCAGGTTTACCCGGCCCGGTGCAGCAAAAGCTCCCTTCCTGAGACCGGTATCCGGAAACCTTTCCTCAAA